>DAIAOV010000260.1 GCA_027437055.1 Legionella sp.
CAGCTTGTGTTTCTTTTTCGCCTCTATCTCTACCATAAAAACAACATACTCCTTCTTGTCTTTTATCAAAATTATGAATTTGATTAGGATTAGGATGTATTTCTTCTCCTAAAGAAGATAAATCTCCCAAATCAATTAATTCTTTAACTTTTTGCGCATCTTGATAGTAATTAAATAAAATGATTCCGTTATATTCTAAATATCCATCACTATGACAATAAATACTTTTGATTGTATTATTTTTATTCATTATAATAATTCTGCTTCTAGTTGACATAAAAAAATCCTTTTTTTATATTGTATCGTAAATTTGTTGATTTTCAAGAAACCTTTTTGAAAAAAAACAACATATTTGCATTTTTTTTAAAAATTTTTATACTTTATGTTATAATAATCATGTTTTCAACTTCTATCCCATTTATCATGCAAAAAGAAAAACTATTTCAATTTTTTAAATCTTCTAACCAAGAAGAAGAACCTAAAACTATGAAAACAATGACTTCCAACTTAGAACAAGTCATTCAAGAAGAACTGAATGCTAAAACCATGAAAGAAATTAAGATTGCTCAAAT
>DAIAOV010000261.1 GCA_027437055.1 Legionella sp.
ATATAATTTTTTTTTTTTTATTCAGGCTCGTCCCAATTTGTTTCTGTAAACAAATTTTTTGAAGAACTTTTTTAAATATTTTTTTGCGAATAAAACGTTTTTGCATAATCATATTCAAAACAGAAACTACTAGTAATAAAAAAACACAACCATATGTTTGAGTTCTTTTTAATAGTTTTTATTTCTTCATTATAACTAACAAAATCAAAGATAAACAAAATTTGCCAGGAACCAGACTTGAACTGGTGACACGAGGATTTTCAGTCCTCTGCTCTACCAACTGAGCTATCCCGGCATGAAGCATGAAAAGGAAGTTTATTTCATAATAACAAATTCCCTTTTTGATAGATAATCTATAGGTTCAATAGACTTTTTTCTATTTAAAGAATCTTATAATTTTTAACTTTTATTGTGTCTAACAATATTATTGTTTTTCATTAATAGCTTATACTTCGGATAAAAAATGGTTTAAAACAACTTAGAAACCTTGCTACTCCTTGCGGAAGTAGTTATACTAAAAAAAGAAACAAAAACAAGTTTTTTAAGAAAACAAATTAGCTTTTATCTTCTT
>DAIAOV010000262.1 GCA_027437055.1 Legionella sp.
AATTTATTTATACAAATAAAACAGAAGATAATTATATTATAGAATCTTATATGCTTGCAGATGATGATTTAGAAAAAGGTCAATTAAGATTATTAGAAGTTGATAAAAAATTAATATTACCATCAAATACTTCTATTCGTTTATTAATAACTTCTGATGATGTATTACATTCTTGGGCAGTTCCTAGTTTAGGTATTAAAGTAGATGCCTGTCCTGGTAGAATAAATGAAATAATTATTAAAATTCGTGAAAATGGTATTTTTTATGGTCAATGTAGTGAATTATGTGGTTGGTATCATGGTTTTATGCCTATTGTTATTCAAACTTTATCTAAAGAAGATTTTAAAATTTGGGCAATGAATAACTTTTTAGATATTAAATATTGTAAAAAAGATTTAACAGTTAAATCTTTTGTTTATAATAAAAATTTTCTTATAGACCAATTAAATAGTAGAAATAAATATATAAATGATACTATAGAACAAAACAAAATTTTGATTGATTCTTGTTTAAACAACAATTATCTTTTTATTAAACCTTTTATATTTAAGCCATATACTAGATCGG
>DAIAOV010000263.1 GCA_027437055.1 Legionella sp.
ATGAGATTTGATCATTCTTTTGGTTTAATGGAAGAAGAAGAAAGAAAAACCCTTATTAAAACTATGTCTCATATTTATGATGCTTTTTATCAAAACCTTGATCAAGAAAAAATTACATCTCAATTTAACCTTGGTCTTATTTCTTTTAAGCAACTTTTAGAAGAAGTTGAAGGTAAGGGCTTTTATCAACCTTAATTTTTCGGGTATTCGGATTTGAGTGTTGAAAATTAAAAAAGTCATTTTTAAAAAACAAGAATTTAAAGGCTTATTCAAATAAAAATCATTCAAAAGCTTTTAGAAACTACGTTTTCTTGATGAATACCTTTTAAAATCAATCTTTTTAAAGAGTTTTTCTTTTTTTATACACAGCCAAATCCGAATACCCATAAAAGCGACTAATGATGAAAAAGATAATCCATATTGTTTTTGAATAATAAAGAAGAAAAATAATAAAGAATTACTAAAAATCCATATTAACCAAATCCATTTAGGATTTATTTTTTTATAAGATAATAAAAAAGCTCCCGATAAACCTAAAAAAGTTCCAATCAACTCTATAATAT
>DAIAOV010000264.1 GCA_027437055.1 Legionella sp.
ATAAAATTGTTTATTTCTATTTCCTTTGTTGCATCCTCCCTCCCTTTTTTGGAAAACTTTTGTATATGATATTTCCATTAATCTAAATCCTCTATCAATGTCATATTCTTCTCCATATTTATCTTGATAAATTAAAACAAGTTTTCTAAGTTCATCTTCTACAGATTTAAAATTATTATTAATAATATCTTCTCTTTTCAATAGAATTTTTTTAATTTTATCTCCTTTATTAATTAATAACTTTATTACACTAAAATCAGATTTATGATTTAATGAAATTATATATTTTGTTTCATTAATAATACGACTAGTAATATATTCCATTACATTCTCATTTTCAACATTTATCTCAATATTTCTTAAGATACTCCTTATTTTATAGACATCTCCATTAAATTCTTTTTTTCCAATTCTTTCATTAACAAATCTAGAATAATCTTTATTTTTTATATCATCATCTAAAACAGGATTAAGATAAATTTCTTCTATTGTTTTAGATTCTTTATTTTTATTTTCTTCTACTTTAATAAATTTTTCATGATTATATTTATTAATTTTTTCATG
>DAIAOV010000265.1 GCA_027437055.1 Legionella sp.
TACTAGTATATAAAATTTATTTTGAATGTCAATAGACAAATAAAAAATGTTTTGTTATTTAATTTTTATTGGGGCGCTGCCCCAAACCCCGGGATATTTATAGACGTGATTCCAGAAATGGATTAGGGCAACCCAAATGAGTTGCCCCGAATCACGTCACGGTCATCGGCGTCCCCGCCTGTGCCGTACCTGCATATTATTTCTATTACTCAGTCTCTTGCAAGAAAAAATTAGTTCAGCTTAAGTTGCAGCCGACCAGGAAAATAAATATCAAGTTGAGAAATAATCATTGCCCAATTGCGTACAGGCATAGTCCATTTCTCTTGAATTTTCTGACAGGCACAATAAACTAATTTAAAAAGCGCGTTATCGGACGTAAAGGCACCTTTTGTCTTGGTATACTTCCGTACCTGACGATGAAAACCTTCTATCGGATTTGTCGTATAAATTAAACGACGAATATCGCTAGAATACTTGAAATAAGCCGTTAAATGTTCCCAATGTGTCGTCCAGGACTTTAAAACCATCGGATACCGTGCACCCCATTTCTCGTCGAGTTTCAT
>DAIAOV010000266.1 GCA_027437055.1 Legionella sp.
ATATGCCTATCGTAGCGCGTCTTGGTCGCCTTAATCGCAATAACTCCGTTCTTTAAGTCCACGTCGTCCCATTTTAAATTAAGGGCTTCGCCTTTTCTGCAACCCGTATATATCAAAAAAGATATTAAATCTTTTGTAAGCTTATTCGTAGCTCCGTTAATGAGCTTCTCGATGTCTTCGTCGGATAAAGTTTTAAGGCGGGATAATTCGTTTAGTTTTTTAATGCCGGCGCAAGGGTTTTTATCGAGATAGTTTTTTCAATGCAGAAATTAAAGAAATTATGCAAGGTAGTCGTTTCTAAATTTACTAACCTGAAATTAATTTCGCCGTCCTTTTTGCCGCTGTTTTTTTGCATAGCCAAAACTTCTAATTTTCGCTGGAGCTGATAGTTTTTTATATCGGAAACGGTAATACTTTTTAACGCTTTACTACTAAAAGCCCTTAAAAAATGTTTACTTGCTATTAATTTTCGTCTAACCGTTTCCTTTTCATTATTTATGATTGGTAGTGGTTTTTGTAGTAAAAATTCATCGGTTTTTATTAAAATTTAACAAATCTGTCA
>DAIAOV010000267.1 GCA_027437055.1 Legionella sp.
CGATTTATTTTATTGATATTTCTTTTTACTGATAAATACAAATCACAAATTTTGTATTTATCTCCATTATCCAATTTTTTATTTTTATCAATATCATAATTAAAATCATTTATAATTTTTTCTATTTTTTTCTTCTCATTAACATGATATATTTTTTTTTTATTTTCTTCTGGTAGAATATCATAATATGGAGTTGAACATTTAGAACAAATTAAATATTTTTTATTGCTGCTTAAATTTAGATATCCATTACATTCTTCACAATACTCCCCATATTTATTTTTATTATTATTATTAATTTTTTCTTTTTTTATTTCATTGTATCTATCTATATCTTTCATTTTCATTATTAATATATACTCATCTTGATCAATCATTTTTTAAAAATAATATAAAAATTTGAATATATATATTATTAGAAAATAATAATTTATATTAATATGGCAACAAGAAAATCAATAAAAATAATAATAGAAATTATATTGATATCATAGAAGAAGAGCAGAAAAATAATAATTTTGTTGATGTTGTTTCTACTATTATTAATACTAATAA
>DAIAOV010000268.1 GCA_027437055.1 Legionella sp.
ATTATCAAATTGGATATAAAAATTAATTATTGTTGTGAAGTAGGAGGCAGAACAATAATTTAATTTTTTATATCCATATTGGAAAATATATTTTTTATAAATAAGTTGAAATTTTATATATTATTTCATCAGGTAATTTTTTATTTAAATAATCAATAGAAAAAATAAATTTTTCTTCTATTATTCTATTTTTCAAATTATTTATTAAATTTTCATAATTTTTATTCATAGATATAATCATATTTGTATATAAAACAATAAATCTTAAATCATCAATATTATTAATCATTTTATTAATATTTTTAAGATTTTTCTTTTTTGATGATCTAAAATGTTTTATTTCTCTCTTATATCCATTTATATCATTTCTTATTTTTAGTAGATTGAAAATATGATTATTTTTTTTTTCAAATCTTTTTTTTCTAATTTCTGAAAATGTAATTTTCATTTTATTTTATAATGATTATATTTTTATATTATTTATAAATAACTTGAAATTTCATATATTATATCATCTGGTAATTTTTTTTTCATATAATGGATAGACAATT
>DAIAOV010000269.1 GCA_027437055.1 Legionella sp.
AACCTCTTTATTTTTTATGATCTCTTCTTTATTTTTTTGATTATCATGATACTCATGACCAAATGTAGGCTGTTTTTGGGCAAAATAATCAACATATGACGGTTTTTGTTTTTCTTTAATCATTTGAGCTAAAATTATTTTTAATAAATCATTTACTGATGGTTCACTACCTCTTTCTTTAATTTTATTTCTCTTGTTTCTATTTCTTGCTCTCAATTCTCCGATTATTATATTTTGAATAAATTTAATATTTTTACCTTTCATAGGAATATCAAGCGTCTTTTTTTTCTTCTGTAATTTTTTCACTTTCATCTTTTGACTCCGGTCTTCGCGAGTTTTTTCCATTGTTTATATAATTATCAGAATTAATAATTATCAATTCATCAAATCCTTTCCGTAATATTAATTCTTTGTTGTTTGCATCTTTATCAACCAAAATAAAATTATGATTAACTTCTTTAGTTATCTCTTTCAATATCTTTATAAATTCAGCTTCATTGTCTATGATATCCGATAGCACTTCGTAATATATAACGGGTGATGCATAAGTT
>DAIAOV010000026.1 GCA_027437055.1 Legionella sp.
CTGCAAATTAGGGATATGACTTTCACTTGGTAATGTTCCAATCAGCACCGAAAGTGCATTAGTTTTCTTGGTTAAGTTATCTTTTAATGGAGGTAACGATGCTTGAGTTTCATTTAATCTATTTTCGCGAGTAAGTACCTCTAAACGTGTAGTATGACCTAATTTATAATTATTTCTTGTTACCCTCAGCCACTTCTGCTGACAGTCAATGAGCTCCTCCGTAGTCCTTATTTGTGCCTTTAATGAAGCTATTGTAATTGCTGATGTAACTATATTAGCTGTTAATGTAAGATAAGTTGCTTCTAACTCAAAATATTGATGTTCAATTTCAGCATGTAACGATTCTAATTGACGTCGAGTACCACCAAAGACATCCAGGTTATAAGAAACGCCAATAGAGGTGTTATAAAGATTAAATGGGTTATCTAGGGTAACTGCGGACGCACCTGGAGTTTGTGCCAGATTGATGCCTGCAGCAAGTAAGTTGGTGCGTTCATGGTTCCCTGAAAATTGTGTGCTTATAGTGGGGAATAATGACGGGCCAATAGTCGCGAGCAAATTGGCTTGGGCGCTGCGTAAAGAAGATTGGCTCATTTCTACAGTTGGATTGTTTTGTAGGCCTTTTTGAATTAGAGAATTTAAGGCTTGGGAATGAAAAACAGTCCACCAGGATTTAGAAATATACTGATTATAGCGAAAGTGTTGGGCTTTACCTTTAGTAGAGCTAGGTGCTTGTTTCGTGTGTGATAGTGCAGGGCTTGGTGTGTAGCTCGTTGTTTTGGGGGCTTCAGGTGGATGAAAGTTAGGGCCCATTTTACACCCGGTCAAGATAGCACCTGAAACGATAACTGCTAATTTAACCATATCTATCATTGATAAAGTAATATCCTGATTTTTCACGTATTATACCTTAATTGGATAAATGAACACTAACAGGTTGCCCTGGATGAAGATGCAATAGTGCTGTTCTAATGGGCTTTGCTTCAATTCGATAGACAAATTTAGCACGAGTATTTTCACTGAAAATATAAGGTGGTGTATATTCCGATTTTGATGAAATATAGCTAATAGTTGCCGGAATTTTCTTATTATACCCATCATAGCTAAGATATATTGTTTGTTTTAGCTGTAGTGTTGCAAATAAAGGTTCAAAAATATAAAAGACTACTTTTAAATTTTCAGGGGTGACTAATGATAATATAGGACGAGTTTCTGGAACCAATTCGCCAATAGTAAAGTAAGTGTCATACACATAACCTGAGACAGGAGAGTAGATCATTTTATTTGAGCGCATCCATTCAGCTTTAGTCAGTTCAGCCATCGATGCTCGCATACTTGCTTCTTGAGCAATTAAAGAAATTTTAGCGTTGTTATAGTTATTTTGGGTGGTATCTAATTCCTCTTGACTAATACCCCCAGAACCAATCAATTTTTTATAACGTTGCAGTAGGACTTTTTGATATTCCAGTTGCGTTTTTTGAGTTTGTATTTGTGCCATGGCTTGGGCAACACCCGCTTTGGCTTTATTTAACAGTGACTCTTCTGGTTGGGCATCTAGTTCAAAAAGTAAATCCCCTTTATTGATGACATTGCCTCGTGCAACATTTAGTTTGATTAAATTACCTGAGAAATTACTTGAGATAAAGGTATAATCCGCATCTATATATCCTTGTAACGGTTTCGCTTCTTCTTTTTTACAGGCAGAAAGTACACCAAAAAAAATTAATATCCATATGCATTTTATAGTTTGGTATTTCATCTCTTTATTTTTTATTCTTGAGTGCTTAAATCATCATACTCATACACAGATAAAAATCAAATAAAATCAATTATCATTTTAATGACTACCTTCCCTATAGCAGCTCCTTCAGATACACTAAAAACTATTTAATTAGATGACTAGCGGCGAAGGAGTGTGCGGCATGCAAGACAGTTATGAGTCTCTCATTGCTAACCATCCACTTTTTTATCTTCTGGATAAGCGCTCAGTCCGTCAATTAGCTTCTCTGATGGAGCCTGTATTTTTTCAGGCTAATGAAATTATCGTTGCAGAAGGAGAGAGCATCGATTGTATCTATTTTATAGCATCAGGGACTGCTGAAGTAACACGAACTTTAGATTTTATAGAGCAACAAAATATATTACGAATTGCTGAGATGACTAAAGGAGATATTATCGGCTTATCTGCAACAGGTTTTTCATCGCGCACAGGTTTGCGCACGGCTACCGTTACGACTTTAAGCTCAATGCATTTACTAAAAATTAATTTATATGCCTTTTTCCAGTTTTTAAAACAACCCAAAATAAAATACCCTGATTTGAGAAAAGTATGTATGCAATTTCTTCTAAAACATTTTATTTATTCGTTGCATTTATTTGATGATTTTTCTCAACAAAAAATTCAAACTATAGCGGAAACAGTTGAACTCCTAGCTGTTCCATCTGGTACGCTGCTTTACGAACAAGGAGAGGTAGCAGAAAAATGTTATTACATTCTAAGTGGACAAATTAATGTTTCAATTCTAGATAGTAATGAACAAGCTATATTTCATGCAAATCAAATAATTGGCAAAACGGGTTTTATATATAAAAAAATGCGAAACGAAACTGCTCGAGTAGTAAATGATAGTGAGCTTTTAGTGTTGGAATACAAGTCAGTGAAGAATTTTTTTAAGTTAAACTCTCCTTCTTTTATTAAAAAGATAATTTTTAGGGCTTTAGGGAAAAGGCATGATTAGTTTTCTTAGTTGTTTCTTTTTCATAGGTGATTTTGATGCGTGAATACAAATGGATCATTGATGTTGAACAGTTAAGTAAGAAATTTGATAAAAGACAAGCTGTTACTGACCTGAATTTACGCATAGGATATGGTGAAATATTTGGTTTTCTTGGCCCTAATGGGGCGGGGAAAACAACTTCTTTACGAATGTTATGCGGGCTTATTACTCCTGATTCTGGCTCTGGGCAATGTGTTGGGTATGATATTTTGACAAAATCACGCGACATCAAAGCGCTTGTTGGATATATGTCGCAACACTTTGGATTGTATAGAAATCTAACAGTATATGAAAATATGCAGTTTTTTGCTGAAGTTTATGGTTTGCTTGATAAAAAAAGTAGAATAGAACAATATTTATATCGATTAGATCTTACTGGTAGAAAGAACCAAATAGCTGGTACTTTGTCCGGTGGCTGGAAACAACGTTTATCTCTTGCTGTCGCGTTGTTACATGATCCTATATTATTATTGCTTGATGAACCCACCGCAAGTATTGATCCTAAATCCAGACGAGAATTCTGGGAATTGATGCATCAGTTAGCAGGGGAAGGTATTACTATTTTGTTGAGCTCACATAATATGGAGGAAGTATTGAAGTGTGATCGTATTGCTTATATGTGTGATGGCCGTACTTTAATGGCTGGGACTATAGAAGAAATAATTGAGACGGTTCATTTAACTACGTGGGCTATTGAGGGTGCAAATCTTTTGATGCTTTCTAGACAACTAGAGGCATCTCCTGGTGTGGATCAAGTTTTAATGTTTCATAATTCATTGCACGTTAGTAGTAAAAACGAAGAAAAATTATTTCAAGCACTAAAGCCTTATATTGATCATAAGCATTATAAAGGTAAAAAGATTCAATCGACTTTAGAAGATATCTTTGTGTGGCTTTCCTCCAACCCAGAACAAGGATTGCTCAGTGATAAGAATTGAAGGCTTACGTATTTTAGCAATAGCGAGGAAAGAGTTTATTCAAATTAAACGTGATATAGTAACCTTTCTATGGTTGTTTATGATTCCTGTCCTGCAACTATTGTTATTTGGCTTGATCATTAACACAAATCCTAAACATCTACCGACCGCAGTTATTTCTTCAGAAGACACTCCATTTACACGAAGTTTATTGGAGGGAATTAAACATACCACTTATTTTGCAATAGATACTATTCCTCAAAGCGAAAAAAAAGCAGAAGAATTACTCCTTAGAGGAGATGTGCAATTTGTTATTAATATTCCCCCCAATTTTTCAAGGGAATTAATACGTGGGAAATCACCACGTGTATTAATTGAGGCAGATGCTTCAGATCCTGTTGCTGTGGTTAATGCATTTTATGCAGCGACAGAGCTACCTAATAAAGTATTAAACGAGGAGTTACGTGGTTCACTGCAATATCTCATTAGCTCACCCCCACCATTTTTTCTAGACGTCCAGCCTAAATATAATCCAGAGGTTATTCCTCAATATAATACACTTCCAGGCTTAATCGCATTATTGATATTTACCACACTAACAATTCTGACAGCAATATCCATTACGGCCGAGTTTGAGTCAGGCACATTTGAAACCTTATTAACTACACCTTTGTCCCAATTTAATATCATCATTGGTAAGGTTATACCCCATTTGATATTAGGTTATCTGATTTTATTGATGTTATTGGCTATATCAACATTATTTTTTCACGTGCCTTTTCGCGGGAGTATATTCTTATTTTTAGTACTTGTTGCTCCTTACTGTATAGCAAGTTTAGGAACCGGTTTGGCTATATCCGCGGTCTCAAGAACTCAGTTTCAAGCTGCTAGTGGTGCAAATGCTTATTTATTAACCGCTATGATTATTTCGGGATTTTTATTTCCATTTAAAGGAATGCCATTATGGGCACAATATGTGAGTGAGTTTATTCCTCTAACTCACTTTCTTAGGATTACCCGAAATATTATGCTAAAAGGGGCTAATTTTAACATTCTTTGGCCGGATACATGGCCTATCATTTTATTTATGGTATTTATAATTATCCTGAGTGTTTTTCTTTTTAGAAAAACATTGGATTAGGGGGATGCTGCTTTAACTTTAACGTTTGTTTTTTGCTCTTTTTTTGACATAAAAGTAAAGCTTATAAATAATAAGAATAGTGCGCCTACGATATTACAGAAAATACCAAAATGCAGATTAATATGCTCATGATAAAAAGCGCTTGCTATCTCTATACCTGTCGCCCCAATAATCATTACACTTAGGCTTATTAATGCCGATGTTGTACCTTTACTAACTGGGGTAATAAAAAGACAAAATCGGTTTAAAGGAGCATTGATAATACTAAGCGCAAAGAAATAAATAATAATGCCTGGAAGCAGAAGCTGATAATTATTACCGTACAAATAGGGTAGAAGAGCGGTTAAAATAATCCCAACAATCATAATAATACATCCAAGAAGGATTATCTTTTCTACGTCATATTTGTACGTTAATTTATGCAAAAACCAATTACCAATTATCGTTGCCCCAAAGATAGGCAATTGCCAAAGACCATACTGAATGACGGTTAGTTTAGCCTCACTAATTAGAATTATAGGAGCTAGAGCAATCCAGACAATACAGGGGAGGCCAACTAATCCTATCGCTATAGAGCTAAAACAAAATGTTAAATGAGTAAATAGTTTTTTATAATTTAAAAATATTGATTTTGCGGAGAAGGGCGTTTTAGGTATTACTTGACCATCTTTTTTTATTTGTCCTATAGGCTCGGGCATAAATTTCCATAATCCCCAAAAGGCTAAAAGGGCAAAAAGGGCAATCATAATAAATATCAAACGCCATGAAGCATAATGAATAACGATGGCACCGAGAAGTGGACCAAGGAAAGGTGCTAAAATGGCTGCATTAGCCATAATGGCAATTAAGCGAATGGCGTCCATTTCATCAAATAGTTCCTGGATGGTGGCATAGCCTATAACGCCGATAAAACATAACCCCATACCTTGAAAAAAGCGTGCAATTAGAAACTGACTCATGGATTGAGAACAAGCAATCAATAAGGTAAAAATAAAAAAGAGACAAGCTCCTAAGAGCATTAATGGTCTTCTACCGAATGAATCAGATATTGGGCCCAGTATTAATTGTAAACTAGCTCCACCAAGAATATAAACAGTAAGCGATGTCGCAACAACTGTCTCGGGAGTATTAAATGATTTCACTACATTAATCATACCCGGCATGATCATATCATTAGCAATATAGGTTAGAAATTCATATAAAACGAGGAAGCAAGCGAATATCAAGGCTTGTCTACGAGAGATGGGGATGAGCGGTTCCGACATTGCATTGACCTTGATATCTTAAAAGCATAAATACGTTCTATAGTATATACTAGGCATCATTGCAAATTCTACTGTGGTAGACAGTGGATTCGTCAATATGGTGCTCATTGTGTAGCCGTCAGGCTATAATGGAATCCTTGTGCCACTTATTTGCCTGGTTGCGCACAACCAGGGATGGTGAGGCTCAATGTTTGATCCCGGCTGCTTGCAACCGGCTACATGGGGCTAACCATTACGTGAATGGTTACCAGTTAGATCATTTGCCCTAAGAACTCTTGCAGATGATCTTTATCCTTTTCAGAACTTAGATAGTTTTTTAATTGCGCAATGACCAGATGATACTCCTCCATGCTAATGACACCACGCATTAATTCAAAGCGCAAGTACACGCAATAAGTATTGAGTACATCTGTTTCGCAGTAATCTCTAATACTTTTAATTTGTCCAGTTGCATACTGTTCCCAAACCTTGGAGCCACTCATTCCCATTTTTCCTGGGAAACCCAACATGGTGGATATTTCATCAAGTGGTGCAAACGCTTTATTTTGGTAGCCGGCTATGATATCCATCAAATCAATATGCCTATAATGAAAGCGGCTAAGATAGTTATTCCAACGAAAACTTTGCTCATGTTCACCCGCTTCCCAATAAGTAGGGGCAGTAATGCCATGCAGCAAAGCACGATAATGTAACACGGGTAGGTCAAATCCGGAGCCATTCCAGCTTACTAGTGTCGGGGTATGCTTATCTATTCCAGCGAAAAAGCGTTTGATAAGCTCTTGTTCATCCGAATGCTCATCACCTAATGACCAGACTTTGATGTGAGGGCCTGCGCTCATTACAACAGAAATAGCACATATTTTCTGCAGATGATGGGGCAGAAAATCGTTGCCAACTTTGGCTCGCCTTAAAGCAAACATGGCTAAGGCCGTATCTTCATCTGATAAGTTGTCTAAGTTATATAATTTACGTCCTGCCACTACATCAGGAATGGTTTCTATATCGAATACAAGTGTTGTCATGAGAAAATAGTCATCTTATTGATATTCTGCTAGATTCTAGCATGTAGGTGAATGAATCAACAGACAGAAACTTCTTCATCAATAATCATTGTTTTCTTAGAAGCTAAATGTCTATGGGAGCCAACTTGGAAGGACATCTAATATTGCGATAGCATAGATTGTGAACTACAAATTTGTTACTATGCATTTTTTATGTCGCTTTACTCAATTAATTATTATTAAAATCATGAACTTCAGACTAAGTGCATTATTACTTTTGATTTTCTCTTTAACGTCTTGCGTTAGCCGCCCCCCATCCGACGTTAACAATATATGCACTATTTTTAAGCAATACCCCAAATGGTATAGAGATGCTAAGGATGTTGAACGACGTTGGAAAGTATCTGTTCCAGTACAAATGGCCATTATTCATCAAGAATCTAAGTTTGATGCTCGCGCCCGTCCTCCACGCAAAAAATTGTTGGGAATAATCCCGTGGAAAAGACAATCATCTGCTTACGGTTATACCCAAGCATTACGCTCTACCTGGGATCATTACAAGCGAACTAATGGCTGGATATGGTCATCTCGCGATGACTTTGGTGATGGTGTTGATTTTATCGGTTGGTATGCCAATGAAGCGAATAAAAAAGCACGAATCCCAAGATCAGATGCATATTCTCTTTACTTAGCTTATCATGAGGGGATTGGGGGATATCAACGTAAAACCTATCTTAAAAAACCTTGGTTGATTTCTGTAGCCCGTAAAGTTAATGCGAAATCGCAAATTTACGCTATGCAGTTAAATTCGTGTAAAAAATCTAGGAAATCACATTCATGGTTATGATAAGACGTAGTATACTTGAAAGATTATATTTAGATTTCTGGAATAGGAGTTTTTGATGCGATTAATGCTTTTAGGGGGACCAGGGGCTGGAAAAGGAACCCAGGCTTTACGTTTAATTGAACGTTTTAAGATCCCACAAATCTCAACTGGAGATATGTTAAGAGCTGCTATTGCTCAAGGTTCACCATTAGGACTAAGTGCAAAAAAAATTATGGAGTCAGGGGGGTTAGTTTCTGACGATATTATTATTGGCTTAGTTAAGGAGCGTTTACAAAAGGATGATTGTAAAAATGGTTTCCTATTTGATGGTTTTCCCAGAACATTAATTCAAGCGGATGCATTGAAACAAGCGGGTATCTTTTTAGACCATGTTATAGAAATAAAAGTAGATGATGAAGAGATCATTAGACGAATTAGTGGTCGTAGAATTCATCAACCATCAGGACGCGTGTATCATATTGTGAGTCATCCTCCTAAAACTTCTGGCATTGATGATATTACTGGGGAACCTTTAATTCAGCGAGAGGACGATAAGGAAGATACTGTGCGCAAGAGGCTAGCTGTTTATCATAATCAAACGGCGCCATTAATAAATTATTACAAAAACTGGGCTAAAGATCGAACATATGGAGCCCCTCAATTTCATAGTATCATGGGAACTGGTAGTGTGGATGAGGTTTTTGATGAAATAGTAAATATTCTGGATGAAAAGGAAGAAACATGCCCAGCCAAACATTGACAGGTGATGCATTTGAGCCTTTTATTAATGAAAATGAAATAGTTTTTATTGATTTTTGGGCAGAATGGTGTGCTCCTTGTAAACAATTTGCAACAGCTTATGAGAAAGTGGCAGATCAATTCCCTATGATAAGATTTGTCAAAGTCAATATAGAAGAACAACAAGAGTTGGCCGATTTTTTTGAAATCCGATCTATTCCTCATCTAATGGTCTTTAAGGAGGGAATAGTTATTTATTCTGAGGCTGGAAGTATGCCTGAGTCTACTCTTAAGGAGCTTGCTCAACAAGCTCTGGATGCTGACGTCAGTGACATACGGGCTCAGATTGATGAGGATAAGGATTAATGGTTACTAGATAGTTTTCTAGTTCTTTTTTGTTTAAGTTATCCATAGTGAGTCCGAGTTTAGTTCGACGCTCTAGTATGTCATCAATAGTTTGGGCCCATTCCTCTGAGATTAGGTAGTCTAATTCTACCTGATAGAGTGATGTGCCATATTTTTTTCCCATGGACTCGATGCTTGTACACTTAGATAGAAAATATTCGGTACAGCTTCCATAACTATAGAGATAACGGTTGAGTATCTCTTTATCAAGCCAATGGTATTTTTTCCTTGCATAAAGCAGATATTGTTCAAAAGTCATTGTACCAAACGTAGCCCCAGGAAGAGGTGTGTTTTTGGTTTGAGAATGCGGCATCAGAGGGAAAACAGCGCTTAATTCATTGACGGCTTTTTCCGCTAATTGCCGGTATGTTGTAATTTTTCCACCAAAAATAGTCACTATAGGGGCGGGATTGACATGAAATTCAAAACTATAATCTCTACTTAAGGATTTCAATTCTTTTCCTTCATTGGATAATAAAGGTCTAACTCCACTCCAGGAAAAAATGAGGTCTTTGGAGCTTAGCTGAGTTTTAAAGTATTTATTTACCAAATCTAATAGATAATGTATTTCCTCAATACTAATCCGTAGAGGTGCATTCAAGGGGGGGTTAAATGAAGTATCCGTAGTGCCTATCATACTAAAACCATAGTAAGGAATGACAAATACCACGCGCTTATCATCATGCTGCAAGAAATAGGCGTGTTTTCCTTCATATAATTGGGGAACTATGATATGACTGCCTTTTACTAATGTTATTTGATGTTTCACTGGTATTTTAGTTAGTTTTGCTATTGGCTCGACCCATGGTCCTGCCGCATTTATCAATGATTTCGCATTGATTTTATATGCTGCTCCAAATTTTGGTTGTATTGTGAGCTGCCAAACATTGTTAATAATCTCAATGTGAGTCACTTGGGAGTTTGGTCGAATGCTTGCGCCATAATTTTTAGCTTGTACGGCATTAGTAATAGTTAAGCGTGCATCGTCAGTTGCTGCATCATAAAATAGAAATCCTCGTTTTATTGGTTCGATTAGAGGAGTGAAGTAATTATTTTTCTTTGTTCTTTTGACGGATTTACATTTAGGTAGATGATTTCTTCGGCTTAAATGGTCGTAAAAAAAAAGACCTAATCTTAATAACCAAGCGGGGCGCATGTGTTTTTGATAGGGTAAGATAAATGATTGAGGATGTACTAAATGAGGAGCTAAATTTAATAATAATTGTCTTTCCTCCAATGCTTTTTTTACTAAACCAAATTCATAATTTTCTAAATACCTCAATCCTCCATGGATTAATTTTGTACTGCTTGAAGAGGTTTTAGAAGCTAAATCATCTTGTTCGAAGAGCACCACAGAAAGACCTCGTAGAGATGCATCTGCAGCGCAACCACAACCATTGATGCCGCCACCAATAATTGCAACATCAAAAACTTGCCCCATGTTTTGATCTCCGAAAAAAGAATATAGAATAATTATAATAATAGAGTATCCGTATTATAGAATCACGCTATTTAATTGATATTTAATAACAACTTACCTGGACTTATTGAGAAGCTACTTATATTGTGTCTAACAGATTGATTAAGAAGGATTGATATCGATGAACTATTTACTGGCTATAGATCAAGGGACAAGTAGCACTCGAGCTATGATATATTCTCTTCAAGGCGAATTAATTACAAGTAGTCAATATCCTATTACTCAATATTATCCTCAGCCTGGATGGGTTGAACATGATCCAGAAGAAATATGGCAAAAAACATTGGCCGCCATTCGCGATGTGGTCTCGCAAATTGATAAAAGCCAAATTTTATCCTGTGGTATTACTAATCAAAGAGAAACTACAATTATTTGGGATAAAAAAACAGGTACTTGTCTTTCTCCTGCTGTAGTATGGCAAGATAGACGTACTGAAGAGTATTGCAATTCTCTACTGGAGTACTCCTCATTAATTCAGAAAAAAACTGGTCTGCTCCTTGATCCCTATTTTTCAGCAAGCAAATTAAGCTGGTTATTAAAAAATCGCCCTGATGCAAAAGCGTTAGCGCTCAAAGGCGACCTTGCATTTGGAACAGTGGATAGTTTCTTAGTTTGGCGATTAACGAAAGGCATAAATCACGTAACAGATATTACTAATGCTTCTCGAACGATGTTGCTTAATATTCGAAATCAGCAATGGGACAACGAATTATTACAATTATTTGGTGTACCTGAGTCCGTATTGCCACAAGTTTACTCTTGTGATGCTCATTTTGGATTTATAGATAAAGAATGGCTGGGGATTGAGCTTCCTATTACCGGAGTTGCTGGTGATCAACAAGCTGCACTAGTTGGTCAAGGGTGTTTTGAAGATGGTATGGTAAAAGCAACATTTGGAACAGGAGGATTTTTATTACTCAATACAGGATCAACTCCAGTAAGCTCACAGCATAAACTTCTTACTACCGTTGCCTATAAGATAAAAGAAAAGATCGCTTATGGTTTAGAAGGAAGTATCTATCATGCAGGAACAACAGTGAAATGGCTTCGGGATGAGTTGAAATTAATTTCAAGTTCAGATGAAACAGAGGCATTAGCACAAAGCTTAGACAGTAATGATGGTGTGTATTTTGTATCTTCTTTTACTGGACTAGGAGCTCCTCATTGGTTATCAACTTCAGGTGCTTCTTTTTTGGGCTTATCTAGAGCAACAAAGAGGGCTCATTTTGCTAGGGCAGCTTTAGAAGGGGTCTGTTATCAAACTAGAGATATTCTGACTTGCATGAGAGAAGACAGCCAAGAGGATATCGCTTTATTAAGAGTTGACGGAGGAATGGCTGTGAATCAATGGTTTCTTCAGTTTTTATCCGATCAATGTCATCTTCTGATTGAAAAACCTAAAGATATAGAAACAACAGCTAAAGGCGCTGCAATATTGGCGGCTATTGGCCATGGAGTTTATGATTCTTTAGATGCGCTAAAAAATATATGGGATTCAGAACGGTCTTTTCAGCCAGTTAAAGCAATTGAGGTAGTGGAAAAAGAATATAAGGGCTGGAAGGAGGCGTTACACCACTTAATTGTAGGTTGATAAATTTCCATCCGTGGAAATTACAACTCAATTTTTTAGAGAAATGTTCTTAAGAACATTAAAAATTATTTATTAACTAGTACAAAACCATCTTCTGATTCTTCTTTTGTTGTATCGCCTACAGAGGAAGAAACTGCAGTAGTTTGCCCTTGATGATTGGTATTGGCACCCCATATTAATCTGCGGGTAAAATCGCCAAACCTATAGGCTTGCGGTGCAGTTGTTGAAGACTGTTTTTCCGTTTTACTCACCGCCTCCATTTCCAATTGTGTTACTTTTGTTATTTCTTCTTGATCATTTTCGGGTTCTTTGGTGGTTGCATCATCTACTGAGGTAACTACTGTAGTAGTTTGTCCTTCAATATTGGTATCGGCACCCCATAATAATCGGCGAGTAACATCGCCAAATCGATAACCTTTAGTTGAAGAGTTTGGGGATTGGTTTTCTGCCTTACTCTCTGTGTTTACTTCAGGTGATGTCACTACTCCTTCTTTTTGTTGTTTTTTACTTTCACTACTTAAACTAGTCGTGTTACTTTGGTCATTTAAATTTCGCAAACCAAAGAAGGAACAAGTGTAATCACCAAACTGATAAGAGCGTTTTGACGATCCAGACTTCTTGCTGCTAAATACACTAAGAGAATCGCCAAACAACTGCTGTAATTCAACAAACTCTTTCTTATTAAAGTCATCACACCCTTTGTTATGTTCTATAAGTTCATTAACTAACAAGAGGTATCGTGGCCCACGTTGTATGGGCATGATTACATGGGCGCCAAAATCTAGTTTACTATTGTGATTTTTTCTCATATAAAAGTTAATCTGTTTAAAGTGTGTCGGATTTTGTTTATATAGTTCATTATATTGATTAAATAGTTTTTCATAAGATTGATAGATCTCAAAAAAACGCTCTAATAGTTTGGCTCTTTGTCCTTTTAGTCCTTCACGAGTCTCAGGATTGTCTATATTGGCGAGACTGTTTTCTACATTGGCGGATAAACCATCAGAAACCTCAATGAGTTGTTCAACGAGTGTGTGGAATCTTCTAAATAGAGGATCTTCTTGAAATTGTAATTGTATTAATAGTGATAAAGACAAAAATTTTAATGAAGTGTTATAGGTTTGCTCCGTACTGAGTATTTCTTTAAACACATTATTGTCAGTTAATTTATCTATTGTAGCATGCATAGTTAAGTATTCTCTAATTGTTTATATGGCGTATATTTTATACACTTAAGATTAAATAAATATTAAGTGTGTAAAAATATTTTCAATTTTGGTGTCATCTTGATACTTAGGAATTTCAAAGTTAAACCGGATAAGACTTTGTGTCTGAACATTGAGCAGCGAGAGAGTGTGTCGCGAAACGGCTTTGTTTCTTAGTTCATTAATTAAGTATAATAAGGCATTTATTCTCGCTTGCGGTTATGATGGTAGTACCCGTAAGGAGCGAAGTTGATTACGGGATTATTCAGGGCTACACTTGTTGGAAAACTAGAGAAAAACACTGTCGTCGTTGCGAGCCTTAGCGAAGCAACGACGACATAAACATACTGCGTGAACGTTTACCCTACATCAATCCATAGGGAAATTTATGCTCATACAGCAAAAAATTTCCCGACATAAATATTATTTTACGTCTCTTTCGGTTTCACCAGTATAAAGCTGACGAGGTCTACCTATTCTTGATTTACTAGCAACCATTTCCATCCAGTGGCTCATCCAACCAACAGTACGGGCTAAGGCAAATACCACGGTGAACATGTTAGTTGGTATACCAATAGCACTTAAAGTAAGACCAGAATAGAAATCTACGTTAGGATAGAGTTTTTTCTCGATAAAATAGTCATCTTCAAGAGCGATGCGTTCTAACTCCATTGCCAATTTGAAAAGCGGCTCATCTTTTGCGCCGACAGCTTCTAAAACATCATAGCAAGTTTGACGCATGACTTTTGCTCTTGGGTCATAGCTCTTATAAACACGATGTCCAAATCCCATTAAACGGAATGGATCATTTTTATCTTTAGCTCTATCGATATAATGTCCTATACGACTAACATCACCAATTTCTTTGAGCATGTTCAAACAAGCTTCGTTGGCCCCTCCATGAGCAGGTCCCCATAACGCGCCAATTCCAGCAGAAATACAAGCAAATGGATTGGCACCTGTTGAACCAGCGAGGCGAACAGTAGATGTAGATGCATTTTGCTCATGATCCGCATGAAGAATGAAAATAGTATCCATAGCTCTGACTAATACTGGATCTGGGGTTGCATCTTCAGAAGGAACACCGAACATCATATGTAAGAAGTTCTCAGCATAAGTCATTTTATTTTGTGGGTACATATAAGGTAAGCCAATAGAGTATTTATAACTCATTGCTGCTAAAGTCGGCATTTTGGCAACTAAACGAATTGCAGAGATAAAACGATCCTGGGCGTTATTTAAATCCATAGTATCATGATAGAACGCAGATAAAGCACCCACAATTCCTACCATAATCGCCATTGGGTGTGCATCACGACGGAATCCGTTGAGAAATTGATACATTTGTTGATGTACCATGGTGTGATTGTTAATTAAATTAACAAACTCTTTTTTCTCTTCTACATTAGGTAGCTCACCATTTAACAGCAGGTAACTGACATCAAGAAAGTCTTTTTTCTCTGCGAGTTGTTCTATAGGATATCCTCTATACAATAAAACGCCTTTGTCTCCGTCAATATAAGTAATTTTAGACTCACAGGAGGCTGTTGATAAAAAACCTTGATCAAAGGTAAAGACACCATTCGCACCGAGTTGGGTAATATCAATTACATCATTACCTAACGTAGGAGTATAGATCGGTAGTTCAAGCGGCTCTTGCCCTTCAATGCTTAGTTTAGCTGTCTTTTTTGTCATTGTGTCTCCTGATTATTTTTATACTATAAGCATTCATAGTAATCTTACTGTGCGGAACTATATAAAAATGGCTATCCACAGTCAATTTAAACATCAATTTATCCTCTAAATGCCAGTATTAATGTTCGGAATATTAAACCTAGAAAGAGCAGCGAAACTCAACTATTTTTTCTAGATTTGAACAATTGAGAAAATCAATGTTTTAACTAGTACCTATATTATGGTAGAGAATTTTAAGGATTAACAGGAAAAAATATTATCTTCGATAGAATAATCTTTAATAGGGAATCGCTGGCCACTATTTTAGTAAGTATTTGTTCTATTTGTTTGGGTTTATTGAGATAAAACACACACTTTATGTGAAATTTTCACGAATTAAGCAATATTCATAGTACATGAAAGAATGAAGATGATTCAATTACACCCGTCTGTATGGTATCCTCTTAAGCTAAATTTATCTTAATCATCGAATAAGGATACGTCCAAATCATGGTTTATTTAGCCAAAGAAGTCTTGCCAGTTAACATAGAAGACGAATTAAAGCAATCCTACCTGGATTATGCAATGAGTGTCATTGTTGGTAGGGCATTGCCTGATGTTCGTGATGGATTAAAACCCGTTCACAGGCGAGTTCTTTTTGCTATGAGTGAATTGGGTAATGATTGGAATAAACCATATAAAAAATCTGCTCGTGTGGTTGGGGACGTTATCGGTAAATACCACCCACATGGTGATACCGCTGTCTATGACACTATAGTGCGTATGGCTCAACCTTTTTCTATGCGTTATCTCTTAGTAGATGGTCAAGGAAACTTTGGTTCTGTTGATGGTGATGCGCCTGCTGCTATGCGATATACCGAAGTAAGGATGTCCAAATTAGCACATGCATTGTTAGCAGATTTAGATAAAGAAACTGTTGATTTCAGCCCTAACTATGATGAGACTGAGTTTGCTCCAGTGGTTTTACCTTCTAGAGTACCTAATCTATTGGTCAATGGCTCATCGGGAATTGCTGTGGGGATGGCAACAAATATTCCTCCACATAATCTGACAGAAGTCATTAATGCGTGTATTGCATTAATCGACGATCCTGAAATTAGCCTTGACGATATAATGGAAATTATTCCAGGCCCAGACTTTCCTACCGCGGCTATCATTAATGGCCGTGCTGGAATTATCCAGGGATATCGTACTGGGAAAGGACGTGTGATCATTCGAGCTAAAACTGAAATAGAAACTGAGGAGTCCTCTGGTCGTCAGTCAATCATTATTCATGAATTACCCTATCAAGTGAATAAAGCTCGTTTGGTTGAACGTATTGCTGAATTGGTTAGAGACAAGAAAATTGAAGGGATCTCTGGTTTAAGAGATGAATCTGATAAACAGGGTATGCGTGTTGTTATTGAATTAAAACGTAACGAAGTTGCTGACGTCGTTTTAAATAATCTATATGCACACACTCAAATGCAAAACGTATTTGGGATTAACATGGTGGCCTTGGTTGACGGACAACCACGTACCCTCAATCTGAAGCAAATTCTAGAGTATTTCATTAAACATAGACGTGAAGTAGTCACTAGAAGAACAATTTATGAGTTGAAAAAAGCGAGAAGCCGCGCTCATTTATTAGAAGGTCTTGGAATAGCTTTAGCCAATATTGATGAAATGATCGCTCTGATTAAGCGCTCACCAACACCTCAAGAAGCTAAAGAAGCCTTGCTTGCTAAAGCATGGGAACCAGGCTTAGTTAAGGCTATGTTGGAAAAAGCCGGAAGCAATGCATCTAGGCCTGATGATTTAGGGGCTGAATTTGGATTAAATGTTGATGGGTATAAGTTATCTGCTGAGCAAGCTCAAGCAATTCTTGAGTTAAGACTGCATCGATTAACAGCCTTAGAGCAAGATAAGATTTTAAATGAATTTGAAGAGTTATTGCTTCTTATAAAAGAGTTGCTGGATATATTGGCTTCTCCAGAGAGATTAATGCAAGTTATCCGTGACGAGCTAGTTGACATTAAGACACAATTCGGTGATGAGCGACGTACGGAAATTACTGCATCTCAAGAAGATTTGACAATTGAAGATTTAATTACTGAAGAAGATGTTGTAGTAACCTTATCGCATCAAGGTTATGTCAAGTATCAGCCTATTTCAGCCTATCAAGCACAACGTCGAGGTGGTAAAGGTAAGTCGGCAACTAATGTTAAAGATGAGGACTTTGTTGAACGGTTGGTGATTGCTAGTACTCATGATACCTTGCTTTGTTTCTCCAACCACGGCAAGCTCTATTGGTTGAAAGCATATCAGTTACCTTTAGCGAGTCGTATTTCTCGCGGTAAACCTATTATTAACATTCTCCCATTGGCTGAGGGCGAAGAAATTACTGCCATGCTTCCTGTACGTGAGTATAAGGAAGAAAATTACGTGTTCATGGCGACTAAGAAGGGGACTGTTAAAAAGGTATCTCTAGATGCCTTTAGTCGACCACGAAGCAATGGAATTATTGCTGTGGATTTAGATGAGGACGATAGCTTGGTTGGTGTTGATATTACTGATGGTACTAGAGATATCATGTTATTTACTGATGCAGGAAAAGTAATTCGCTTCGATGAAGATAAAGTAAGAGCTATGGGGCGTACTGCTCGAGGCGTTCGCGGAATTAGAATAGAAGGTGATCAGGCTGTTATTTCTCTTGTAGTTGTTCATCCCGAAGGAACTATTCTTACGGCAACAGAAAATGGCTATGGAAAACGAACTAATATTGATGAGTATCGTGTTTCAGGACGTGGTGGACAAGGGGTTATTTCTATTCAGGTTACCGAACGTAATGGTAAAGTAGTTCGTTCGGTACAGGTTACTGATAACGATGAGGCTATGCTGATTACTGATAAAGGGACTCTAGTTCGATTTAAAGTGAATGAGTTATCCATTATTGGTAGAAATACTCAGGGAGTGCGTCTGATTAATGTTAGTTCGGGTGAGCATGTTGTTGGTATGCAGAAAATTGAGGATTTAGTTGATGAATCTGATGAGTTAGACGATTCAGAATCAACTATAATTGAAGACATTAGCGATGAAAGCCAGGACTTATAATTTTGGTGCTGGTCCAGCGATGTTACCTGGGCCTATCTTAAAAGAGGCTCAGGAAGAACTCCTTAACTGGAACAACTTAGGAGTTTCCATATTAGAGTTAGGGCATAGAACATCTCAATTTACTCAACTTTTAGCACATGCGGAGCACTCTTTAAGGCAATTACTAAATATACCTGAATCTTATCAGGTTTTATTTTTGGGTGGTGCTGCTCGGATGCAGTTCTCCATGATTCCCATGAACTTTTTAAATCCACAAGAGCAAGCGGGTTATATCATTACCGGTATTTGGTCTCAAATGGCATTTAAAGAAGCACAACATCTCAAAAATGCATACTGCATTGCTAGTAGTGAGGATAATCGGTTTAAATCCATACCCAAGGACAATAGCTGGAAAATAAAAAAAGATACTGCCTATGTCTATTATACCCCTAATGAAACTGTAAATGGGGTTCGATTTCCTTTTGTGCCGGAGGTTTCTGATATCCCTTTGATCGCTGATATGACTTCTTGCTTACTGAGTGAGCCCATAGACGTTAAGCAATATGGATTAATATTTGCTGGGGCTCAGAAGAATATTGCTAACGCCGGTTTAACTATTGTAATTGTTAGAAATGATTTGCTGGAAAAAATACCTGATCCAGTGATTCCGACTATGTTAAATTATAAAATTCAAGCAGAAAACCATTCTTTGTATGCTACATCGCCAGTATTCAACTGCTATTTAGCGAATAAAATGTTTGATTGGGTTAAGGCGCAAGGTGGTGTTGCTGCTTTATATGAACAAAATTGTTTAAAGGCTGAAAAACTATACCAATACCTCGATTCAACAGATTTTTATGTAACTACTGTAGAAAAAGAGGCTCGCTCCATAGTCAATGTATGTTTTTCGCTGAAAAAACAAGAATTGGAACAACAATTCATTTCGCTAGCAGAGCAGCAGGGGCTCTATGCCTTACAAGGGCATCGTTATGTGGGAGGGCTTAGGGCCAGTCTTTATAATGCAATGCCAATGGATGGGGTCGATGCCTTAATTCATTTTATGTCCCAATTTGAGAAGGAATATAGTTAGTGAGCATACTTAACTTGGTGAGCAATCCTGTTCATTCCATAACGGGTGAGATTACTGTCCCTGGGGATAAATCTATTTCTCACCGTTCCATTATATTCGGTTCTTTGGCAAAAGGAACCACCATTATCAACGGTTTTCTTGATGGCGAAGATTGTATGGCCACACTTGCAGCTTTTAAATCAATGGGAGTAGGCATTGATGGGCCGACAAATCAGCAAGTAACTATACATGGAGTAGGTAAGTATGGTTTAAAAAAGCCAAATCAAGTTATTGACTGTGGAAATTCAGGGACTAGCATGCGTTTACTTGCGGGCCTTCTTGCCGCACAACCTTTTGATAGTCTGCTTACTGGTGATGATAGTTTACTAAAAAGACCCATGTTGAGAATAAGTAAGCCACTAATGCAGATGGGTGCAGATATTACAACTAATGAAGGAAAACCTCCTATTGTTATAAAAGGTGGAAAGGAATTAACAGCAATCAATTACTTGATGCCTGAAGCGAGTGCCCAGGTAAAGTCATGCATCTTACTCGCAGGTCTTTATGCTAAAGGGACCACTAAGATAACTGAAACAGGTGTGAGTCGTGATCATACCGAATTAATGTTAAAAACATTTTCTTATCCAATACATAAGACTGGGCAATCAATAGAAATTAATGCTGATGGTGAGTGTATTGGGACTACGATCAATGTTCCAGGTGATTTATCTTCAGCTGCATTTTTTATTGTAGCAGCAACAATTATTCCTGGTTCTAAGGTGTTAATACGTAATGTAGGTATTAATGCAACGCGTACAGGCGTTATTCATATATTGAGAAAAATGGGCGCTGATATAGCAATTATTAATGAGCGTCAGTGGGGTGAAGAGCAAGTCGCTGATTTACAAATTAATTCTTCTTCATTAAATGGAATTGATATACCAACTGACATGGTCCCACTCGCGATTGATGAGTTTCCCATTATTTTTATCGCTGCTGCTTGTGCTCGAGGCCAAACGACACTCAAAGGCGCTAGAGAGTTAAGATTAAAAGAGAGTGATCGTATAGGGGCCATGGTTGATGGTCTTAATGAACTAGGAATAGAAGCTGAGGGTTTTGATGATGGCATACTAATAAAGGGTGGAACCATGCAGGGAGGGGTAGTTGATAGCAGGGGCGACCATCGTATTGCTATGTCTTTTGCTGTTGCTGGTGCGGTATCAAATGCACCTATAACTATAGAAAACTGTGCTAATGTAGCCACATCCTTTCCCACTTTTGTATCTACAGCAAATAAACTTCATTTTCGACTAGAGGAAATAATTGATAATGCACGATAGAAATGTACCCGTTATTACTTTGGATGGACCAAGTGGGACAGGTAAAGGAACTATCTGTCATCTCCTAGCGAAGCATCTTCATTGGAATATGCTTGACAGTGGTGCTATTTACCGCGTTTTAGCTTATGCGGCAAGAAAAAATAAAATAGAAGCTCATGAAATTGATCAATTAACTCATTTAGCTCGTACGTTAGATTTACGCTTTGAGTCAGTTGGTGATAATGAATCCAAGGTAATACTGGACAATGTGTCTATTGAGGAACTTATTCGTACAGAGCAATGTGGCCAAGATGCCTCAAAAATCGCAGTAATTCCTGAGGTAAGGGCTGCATTATTGGAGCGTCAACGCGCATTTGCAAGAATGCCTGGACTAGTTACTGATGGGCGTGATATGGGAACAGTGGTTTTTCCAAATGCATTTTTGAAGATTTTTCTTTATGCAAACGAAGAAGAAAGAGCAAATAGACGCTTTTTGCAGTTGAAAGAAAAACAAATTAATGTTAGCCTCGCCCAGGTTGTAGAAGAACTGGCTAAACGTGATGCAAGGGATATAGCACGTACACACGCGCCATTAAAACCTGCTGAAGATGCAGTACAGATTGATACAACTGGGCTGTCAATTGTACAAGTGTTTAATATTGTATTAAAATTAATAGATGAACGCTTGAACGGTTTATAGCTATTTTTGGGGGAAAGGTGGGTGGAACTCATCCTTTCATTTTATTACTAAAGAGTTTACTAACATGTCTGAAAGTTTCAAAGAACTATTTGAGCAAAGTATTAGCGGTGCTCAATTTTATCCTGGTGCCATTATTTCTGCTAAAGTTATTGACATAGATGATGACTACGTCACTTTAAATGCAGGCCTAAAATCAGAAGGTATCGTTGCTGTAGAAGAATTCTATGACAAAGATGGCGCATTGGAAGTTAGCATTGGTGATACTGTCGAAGTGGCATTAGATTCAGTTGAAGATGGCCACGGCGAAACGCTGCTTTCAAGAGAAAAAGCAAAGCGTCAGGAAGCATGGCGCAAATTATCTAAGTGTCATGAAAATAATGAAACAGTTACTGGTCTTATTTCTGGTAAAGTCAAAGGCGGCTTTACAGTGGAAATTGGTACCATACGTGCATTCTTACCTGGCTCATTAGTTGACGTAAGACCTGTAAGAGATCCTTCTTACCTTGAAGGTAAAGAGTTAGAGTTTAAAGTAATCAAGATGGATCTGAAACGAAACAACATCGTTGTTTCTCGTCGGGCAGTTGTTGAAGAAGAAAGCAGTGCTGACAGACAAGCATTACTTGAGTCCTTGCATGATGGCCAAGAGCTACATGGTATTGTTAAGAATCTTACCGATTACGGTGCGTTTATTGATTTAGGCGGCATCGACGGCTTACTACACATTACTGATATTTCTTGGAAACGAGTGAAACATCCAAGCGAGTTACTATCAGTTGGTCAAGATGTTAAAGTTAAAGTATTAAGTTTTGATAGCGAAAGAAACCGTGTTTCTCTCGGTATGAAACAATTAGGAAATGATCCTTGGGTAGATTTAGTTGAAAGATATCCTTTGAACAAGAAATTACAAGGTAAAGTAACTAACATTACTGATTATGGTTGCTTCGTAGAAATTGAAGAAGGTGTGGAAGGTTTAGTACACATGTCTGAGATGGATTGGACTAATAAGAACGTTCATCCAAGCAAAGTCGTATCTATGGGGGATATCGTTGACGTTATGGTTCTGGAAATCGACGAAGAAAGACGCCGTATTTCTTTAGGTATGAAACAATGCGTTGGTAACCCATGGCAACAATTTGCTGCAACACATACTAAAGGCCAAAAAGTTAGCGGTAAGATCCGTTCTATTACTGACTTTGGAATATTCATTGGTCTTGATGGAGAAATCGATGGATTGGTTCACTTATCTGATATTTCTTGGACTGTTCCTGGCGAAGAAGCCGTAAAACAATTCAAGAAAGGTCAAGAATTAGAAGCCGTTATTCTAGCGATTGATCCAGAGCGTGAGCGTATTTCTTTAGGCCTAAAGCAACTTGAAGGCGATAGTTTTACAAGCTTTGTAGATGAATACACTAAAGGTGCGATAGTTAAAGGTAAAGTAGTCGCTGTTGATGCAAAATCAGTTACAGTAGCTTTATCTGATGACGTTACTGGTACCATTCGTGCGAGTGAATTATCTGACGAACGAGTTGATGATGCGACTGCTCTTGTTAAAGGGGGTGACGAAATTGAAGCTAAAATCATGAATGTTGATCGCAAAAACCGTTCAATAGCTCTATCGGTTAAAGCGAAAGATGCTCAAGATGAAGCTGAAGCAATCAAGAAATACTCTAGAACAGAAGGTTCATCAACAACCACTCTAGGTGATTTACTGAAAGAAAAAATGGCAAGTAAAGAAGGCGAGTAGTCTTTTTACTGCGAATAATTTAAAAAAGCGTAGAGTGATCTACGCTTTTTTTATTTAGTTACTTAGGTATCTAGGGTATGATAATTCTTTTAGTTTAAAAATAATAAGGAATATTAAATGCGCCTATTAATGCTGGTCTTATATATAGTGCTTATTATTATTGGCGTTAGTTTTGCAGCGTTAAATGCTTCATCTGTAGAAGTTAACTTTTATTTTAAAACAGTCTCCATGCCTACTTCGGTTCTTATGACTATTATGCTAGGAGTCGGCATTTTAATCGGATTTCTATTATTTATGGGTCGTTATTGGCGTTTAAAAATCGAATACCGTAAAATAAGCAATCAATTAAGACTAACAGAAAAAGAAATCAAAAATTTGCGCTCAATTCCTTTGCAGGATCAGCACTAATTCTTTTATCATTAGGAAACCCAATATGCAGAGAGGGAAATTAATAAATGATTGATTTATGGCCATTGTTGTTACCTGCAGCTGCTTGGTCTGGGTGGTGGGTTGCAAATCGCAATAATTCAGATAAAGCTTCTCACATACATAATCGTTTATCACGTGAATATGTAGTTGGACTTAATTATTTATTAAATGAACAATCTGATAAAGCGGTTGATATATTTATCAAATTACTAGAAGTAGATAGTGATACGGTAGAAACACATTTGGCCTTAGGTAGCTTATTCAGACGGCGAGGTGAGGTGGATAGAGCTATCCGTATACACCAAAACTTAATCGCAAGACCTCAACTTAGTTTATTACAGAGAAAAGAAGCTTTGATGGCCTTAGGTCAAGATTATATGGGAGCAGGGGTATTTGATCGAGCCGAGCGTATATTTTTGGAAGTAGTTGAGTTAGGTGGCAGCAGAGAAACAAGCAGTTTACAAGGTTTATTAGCAATTTATCAGCAAGAAAAGGCCTGGGAAAAAGCTTTGGATATTATAAAAAAACTGGAAATCTCCACAGGCACCAGTCTACATCATCAAGCGGCACATTATTATTGTGAAATGGCTAATCAGGCACTTAAAGTAAATGCTTTAGATAGAGCAATTTACTGTATCAAACAAGCAATGAATGTTGATACTCTATCCGTTCGCGCGAGCTTGATGAATGCAAGTATAGAAATGAAGGAAGGACGATATAAGCAAGCTATTCGTTCATTAAAGAGAGTTCCTGAGCAGGATGCTGAGTTTTTATCAGAAATTATTGAACCCTTGGTCTTTTGTCATAAAGAAGTAGATTTAATGGCCGATTGTATTCATTATTTAGAACAGACGTTGACTGAACATCCAAGAGCTTCGATAATTTTCGTTATTGCCGACTATCTACGTCAAACTAAAGATATGGATGTTGCCATAGATTTTGTAGCAGATAATTTAAGTAAGCATCCTTCGATTAAGGGGTTAAATCGTTTAATTTATTGGCATCTTGAGTCGGCTCATGGCAAAGTTCGCGAAAAACTACAGATGCTTTATGATATTACCAGCAAGTTTTTAGAAAATAAGCCTATATATAGATGCGGTCATTGTGGCTTTGGTAGTAAACATTTACATTGGCATTGTCCAAGCTGTAAGCAATGGGGAAGAATGAAACCTATTCATGGTTTAGAAGGGGACTAGTAATAAAAAGTTATCCCTCCTTAGACTTCCACGACCTGTTCGTAGGATCTAGTAATGGCAAGGATTCCTGGAGCCCGTAGCTAAGTGCGGGATGTAGAAATTAGGAAGTACGTGACCTACTAAGATTAGAGTGAGATTAAAAATGCATTTTATCGATTTGAAAAAACAATATTCTTTAATAGAAAATAACATCTTAAATAGTATAAAAAAAGTTCTGGATCATGGGCAATATATTATGGGGCCTGAAATAGCAGAACTTGAGCAAAAATTAGCTTCTTTTGTTGGAGTGAAGCATGCAATCGTTAATGCGAGTGGCACTGACGCGCTATTCATGGCTTTGATGGCATTAAATATTCAGCCAGGCGATGAAGTAATTACCAGTCCTTTTAGTTTTTTTGCAACAGCCGAAGTTATTAGCCTTTGTCATGCAGTTCCTGTTTTCGTTGATATTGATCCGTTAACTTATAATTTAGATCCTAATCAGTTGGAAGCCGCTATTACTAAGAAAACAAAAGCAATCATACCTGTAGGCTTGTATGGACAATGCGCTGATCATGACGCAATTAATGTTATTGCAGATCAATATGGCATTCCTGTTATTGAGGATGCAGCTCAAAGTTTTGGAGCTACTTATAAAGGTAAGTATTCTTGCGCATTATCTACTATAGGATGCACTAGCTTTTTCCCATCTAAGCCTTTAGGTGGATATGGAGATTCTGGAGCTTGCTTTACTAACAATGATGAAATTGCTCAAAGATTAATTGAAATTAGAATACATGGGCAAAATGCTCGTTATTGCCATAGTCGTATCGGTATTAATGGCAGAATGGATACCATTCAAGCCGCTATATTAATTGAGAAAATGAAGATATTTCCTGAAGAAATCCAGTTACGTCAACAAGTGGCTCAACGTTATGACCAAATGCTTTCTTCTTTGGTGAAAACCCCTCATGTTCTTCCTCATAACACGAGTGTCTATGCTCAATATACTATTGAAGTAGATAACAGAGAGGTATTTCAAAAAGTAATGCAGGCCGAGGGGATTCCAACAGCGGTACACTATCCTGTTGCTATGCATCAACAAAAAGCACTAAGTTATTTAAATTATAAAACAGGGGATTTTCCTCATGCAGAAAAATCCAGCCATCACGTCATCAGTTTGCCTATGCACCCATATCTCGATGAAAAGGATCAGATAAAAGTTGTTTCGGCTGTAAAAAATGCATTATTATTGATCAATAGTGATGAGGTTATGGTATAATGCCACCTAAGCTTATAGTGGCTTTGGATTTTGATAGCCAGGACGATGCTCTAAATCTAATTGATAAACTAGATCCTACCCGTTGTGCATTAAAAATAGGTAGCGAGATGTTTACTTTATTTGGAACACATTTTGTTAAGTTGTTAATCGATAGAAAGTATAAAGTGTTCTTGGATTTAAAGTTTCATGATATACCTAATACCGTAGCAAAAGCTTGTAAGGCTTGTGCTGAAATGGGTGTGTGGATGATCAATGTCCATGCGCTTGGTGGCATTAAGATGATGAAGGCCGCAAAAGAAGCAATAGATGAATATGGTATTACTAAGCCATTACTTATTGCGGTAACCGTTTTAACTAGCTTTAAAGAAGAGGAATTAATCGGTTTAGGAATTAATAACTCTATAGAGGAACAAGTAATGCATCTTGCATCTTTAGCACGAGATGCGGGTTTAGATGGTGTAGTAAGTTCCGCTCATGAGGTAAAAAAAATAAAGCAAATATGTGGGACTGAGTTTTTAACAGTAACGCCAGGGATAAGATTAACAAATAGTTCAATGGACGACCAATCACGCGTTATGACTCCGCAACAAGCTGTTACTGAAGGAAGTGATTATCTTGTTGTAGGTCGACCCATCTCTAGAGCTTTAAATCCTGATCGGGTTGTTTCTGAAATATTAAATGAAATAGGGATAGCTTAAAAAGCTTTATAACGTAGCTCGGGTTTTCGACCCATAGCCGTCAGATTAAGGATTTTTGTTGTTTCATTGAATACAATGAGCATGAAAGTCTGTCATCCCGCCTGCGCGGGAAAGACAATTACCAAAATTGGCTTAACCTGATGGCTATGGGTTCTGACCCGACGTCAGCTAGTACATTTTTGAAAGAGCTCTCCTCAAAAAAAGAGCATTATGCGAGCAGCTACGGTCAAAGTTTATAAATGTTAGAAAAAAAATATTTCGTATGGATTATATTTAACCTATTTTATTCTAAGTATTTTTATGTTAATTATATTTTACGTAGTCAATAACTCTTTAAGTAGACTCGACTCCTACTTGGATTTCTATATAACAAGCTCTACGCATGTAAGGATTAAGCGATGACCCCACAACACGTGATAAGTCAGCTGCTAGAATCTGACACAAAATATCCTAAAAATCTGGATCTATTAAAAAAAATAATCATTACTGCATATCTAGGCCGTTTTAGAGTTAATGGACTGTCACCTGATAATAAAATTTCCCTAGCGAATTATTTATTTGACGAAGAACGAGTGATGTTTGATTACACTCGTTTAAGTGATAATAAAAAAGAACTTTTCTTAAAATGGTTGACTGAACCACACCAGGAAGAAAAGGAAATTGATTATTTTAATGGTGTTCATGTCAATGAATATCGCGGGTTTACCTCTGAAGTGGCATTAAGTTGGTGGGGTCGGTTACTGAGTTGGTTCGAAAATAGATTTTCCGAACTTTGGAAAATAACTGATTTAAGTTTATCTCTTAATTATCAACTAACGGGTGTTGAAATTTGCCACGGCCAAAACGGGAGTTTGATAGGATTTAATCAGTTTTTGGCCCCTAAATCAGGAACTAAATACAAAGCGGAGGACGATCCACAACCTGAACCTCTAGGCAATACTAAAAGAGTCTTTTTAACAGATGATCTAGTCGAACAGTTAACTCGTATCAACTTGAAAAATCTAAATTTTGAATCCGTATGTAGAAGACCACATCCACAATCGATTGACATAGCAGATTATAAAAGTCGTCACACGGAAATGCTTAATTATAGGCAAATGCAGAAGTATGTGGATTTTAAACCATGGTATATTGAGCTTTGGGAATGGATTGTTTCATTTTTTGTTGAAGAAAAAAGCAGTGAAAAGGATGAGCGCGCAGATAATAATCTCAAGTTACTTTATGAAACTGAAACCGTTAAAATATTTGAACGGGAAAGAACAAAAGATATCTTAGTCCAAGAAAAACGCCCTGATATAAATGAATTAGTTCTTTGCGGTGGTGGGGGAAAAATATTTGCTCACGTTGGTGTTTGGAAAGCACTTCATGAAGCTAATATTGTTCCAGAAGCTTTTTCGGGGAGTTCAGCAGGGGCAATAATGTCTTTACTTTGCTACTTAGGCTATTCTCCAGAAGGAATTATCGATTTTTTTAAACATTTTAAACAAGAACATTTAGTTTTTTTCAACATTGACCGCAATGGGTTAGCTGATCCACATGCTTTAAAAGCTGCAGCTGATTATGCAATAGCTTTTAAAGTAAAACAAATTGTCACCCAATATAATGTTCCTTTTCCTGAGGGTAAAATTACTTTTGCCACCTTAGATAATTTAAGAACACAATGCCCTGGATGTGGTATAGGCAAGGAATTGATAGTTACTGCAACTAAAAAGAAATCAAGACAAACGCGCTATTTTTCACTAGGCAGCTCACCACAGTTTGAGGTTAGTGAAGCAGTTAAAATTTCAGCCAGTATACCCCCACTATATAGAGGAACATTTATTGATGGCGAGGAACATAATGATGGCGGAGTTTTAAGTAATTTTCCTACAGAAGTATTTCGAGATGACCATTCAACTTTATTAGAATCAGACTATGGCAATAGTCTCAAAGTGTTAGCGGTTCAATTTGATAATGGTACAGAGCGATCCACAATAGATAAAATAGAACAAGTTTATAGAGAAAATTTTATCTTGAATTGGATATACAGTTTTTTAACTGGGGTGAGTGATCCTGCTAGCGGTTGGGAGCAAGATCGGATGAAACTACGAAAATATTCATCTCAATCTATAGTAGTTAATACAGATGGAGTTTCTACTACATCATTTACTATTGAAGAAGACGTTAGAAATAGGGTCATTCAAAAAGGATATGAGAGTACTAAACACTATTTAGATGTTCGTTATGGAATAAATCAAGATGGAACTTATGAAAATCAAGAGTATATGTATTCTACATTTACTTCATTAGGTGATTTATTGTCTTATTGTTGTTATAGAGGCGATAAACAGTGGTTTGAGATAGTTAATAATTTAATTGTTCAGTCTTCTTTACCTAATAGAACGGCATTAATGAAACAATCTTTAGAGTTAAGGGAACTTTATTTTGGACCGAAAATTAATGCAAATACAACAAATGCCGGTAAACTTGCAGCGGCAACAACAGAGCCTAATCCCGTTACCTTTTTTGGTAATGATATTCTTCAAGAACAGTTTGCTATAAATGAAGAAAATCATAACGCTCTATTGGGTATATTCCCCATTTTTCTCAAGATCTCTGCGGAGTTTGTAAAAGACAGTAGCGATCAAAGGACTCTCGAAATGGCAAGACATTCTTTATCATTGCAAGCTCCATTTCGATGTCTAGAACATTTAGAAAAGATCAAAGGCGACTCTAATGTAATTCTTCACATTTTTATTAATTTTTTAAGAGAACTTAAAGAGAATCCTAGTGCAGAATCATATAATTCATTACGAGAATTACAGCGTCTAATCTACAGTGGTGCTAATTTATTTAGAGCTGAATATTATGATAAATGGGATCTATCCATTCCTCAAAGTTTGAGAGTATTAAAGTTATTCAATAATAACCAATATGAGAACCAAGATAGAGATATCTTGATTTCTAAATTATTAACTAGTTTACGTGTAAGAGAAGAACCGCTACAAATGATTGTCAATGGACAGTATTATGATGATTTTAATGATGGCGAAATCGAAGAAGATAGCTTCAGTTTGAGTCTATAATTGTATTCAGGATGCGCAATGATTCTTTGGATGTCGGCACTTGTAGAATTATAAACATGTCCAAAAGGCTGACTGGAATTTCATTTCAGGTTATACTTCTTTTTTTACATTTAATCTCTATATGTACAGTAATTTAACTCTTTATTATCTTAATCAAATGGGTATTACGCCATGGGTCAATAAAGAGCATATTTCCAATTTAATACGTCAATCAAATGAAAAGAGCGCGCATAAGTTAGTTGTGCTTACTTCTATAGCGCTAAACGATAAAATGCGATCTCTGTTTCAACAGATGATGGATTACATCAATTTACAGCATAATGATGTATTAATTATGACAGTGCGGGAACTTGAATTAGGAAATAATAAATGGTGCGAACAATTTCTAGATAAGATCCCTCAGGCATTATTATCATTTGGCCCCAATATAAATGATTTAAATCTACCTTATCCTACATTTCAAAGCCTACCTTTTGAATACTTGTTAGATAATCCCTCGTCAAAAAAAGAGGTGCTTCAGGTTCTGACTCGTCTTAGGACATGTTTGCAAATCAGTTCTTAAAAAGTGAGTAAGAATTTACTTAATGTCGTCAATTTAAGACGAGGCTCCAGAATACCGGCTTATGCCAGGCCAAAATAGCCTGACATACACATGATTGATTAATAGAGTTATACGAATGAGACCTATGTGAATGTAATTTTTCAACAGTTAAATACAAATTATGCGGATATGTTGTAGAATATTCTCTCACTTATTGAGAGGCTGCAATAACATAAGGTGGCTTTATGAAAATAAAGGGATTTACATTAATTGAGGTCTTAATCGCTTTAATTTGCTTTGCTGGTTTGTCTCTATTTGGCGTTATCTCAGCATCCTTTTTAAAATATAAACATGAGCAACAAATTATAGTAGATGAAATTCAAACTGCGATACACTATGCAAAAATTCAAGCAGTTACACGAGGTAGTCCTGTGTATCTGATACCTTTTGACCAAACAGATGATTGGTCAAAAGGTATGAAATTAGTTCAACATGATAGTAAAAAAAACTCAACAGATGTTTTATATCAGTGGGAATGGCATCATCCTCGATGGAATATTACCTGGAGTGGCGTGAGTTCACTTAATAAGATCATTTTATCGAATAATCCAGGGAGCGCCATTAGTAATGGTAAATTTGTTATATCTAATCCATATACTAAAGAGCACATGATTATTGTTTTAAATAGACTTGGAAGAGTAAAAATAAAATCAAATAACTGAATTAATTGGGGGCATTTTCAGTTTAACTAGAAGTTAAGCAAAACATTGAACCTACCTAACTAATTTTGTAATATCCCTACGATAGAGGAGTAGAGTGAACTATTGTTTATGTTTATTAATAATCGACCTATTTTTGTAGCTAGCCCGAAGAATATTGACTCTCTGCGTGACTGGCGTGAGTATTCCCATTCGTTAACGAATAAGTTACAAACAGTTAAAGGAACTGTCCAATTAGATTTAATTTCACAAAAATGGACGCAATCGACTTGGTGGGATAAGTATTTGCTCCAAATTCATGACGAATTTATTTTTGAACGTGAAATTCTGATGAAACACCAGAATACGGTATATTGGTATGCCAGAACAATAATTCCACAAAAATGTTATAATAGTGATCCTGAACTTTTTAAACGTCTTGAAAAAGAATCGATAAGAAACTTAATTTTTGATAACCCTAAAGTGCATCGAGTGGCAATGATTGATTACCCAATAGACCAACAATGTATCGAATTTAATTGGGTTAAAAAGCACTTAAATTATATTGATGGAATTATCTGGGTAAGGCTAGCTGAGTATTCTTTAAATTATTTAGAATCTTTTTATTTGGCGGAACTGCTACTACCCGAACTAGAGAGTGTATCATGATAAAATGGGGAGCATATTGGAGATTATTACGATTTCATAAACCCGCAGGTACTCTTTTACTTTGGTACCCAACTGCATGGGCCTTATGGATCTCTAATAAGGGTGTTCCATCAATTAGATTACTTATACTATTTGCTTTAGGCACTATTTTAATGCGTGCAGCAGGATGCGTTTTTAATGATATTGCAGACAGGCATATTGATAAACATGTAATGCGCACCAAATTGCGTCCAATTACTTCTGGTGAAGTGGGGTTAGTTGAGGCGTTCTTCATATTATTTCTCTTGTGGACTGGCGCTTTAATAATTGCCCTGAATTTGCCATTAAACTGTTTTTATTTAGCGGTAATTGCATTATTGACGACTTTGCTTTATCCCTTTTGTAAGCGCTTTTTAGATGCTCCTCAAATGATTCTTGGCCTTTCTTTCTCGATGGGTATACCCATGGCTTATGTGGCATCAGATGTACCATTAAGCAGCAGTTTTATCATTTTGTTTATTATTAATTTTTTATGGATTGTTGCTTATGACACTATGTATGCGATAACAGATAAAGATGATGATTTAAAAATAGGAGTAAAATCTACGGCGATTTATTTTGCTAATTATGATTTATTAATTATTGGTATGCTTTTATTTTTACTTCATGGCTTGTGGCTTTGCTGGGGGCTAATGAATAAGGTTGAGTTAGGATTTTATGCTTTTTGGGTTGTAGCTATTTTTGTATTACTGTACCAACAAAAATTAATTAGTAAAAGAGAGCCGGAAAACTGTTTTAAAGCGTTTCTGGTGAGTATTTATTATGGACTATTGATGTGGTTTGCTGTTGCGGCAGCGCTGTTGTAAGGTGAGCATTCAATGGCGTCAACTTAAGGGGTTAACCCTGCATCACTTATTTGCAACCAGGGATGACTAGGCGCAATGTTTGATCCCGGTTGCTAGCAACCGGGCTACATCCTTGTTTTTTCGTTTAATTAGCATTAATAAATATCACTTCCATTATCTGCTACAACTCGGGTATGTCTTCCATAGATGACTAAGATTTTTTGCTTGTTTTTAAGCTTTAAATCTTCTGATTGGACAACGGAAATAATACCGCCTGAATTGAGTTTAATAACATACTCAACTCCATGAGTTTGATTATATCCACCTTCCATAAAGTTATTAGCCCCTTTACTATTAGCGCTTAGGCCATCAGCGTTTTGTCTATGGAGATTAACTGCTCGTTTGGAAATAATCACACCTGGGATGACCTTTTTAATTTTACCAATTTCATTGGCATCATATTCGCCGGGAGGTAGATCTTTATTACACGCAGTCAGTAAAAGCCCAAGTAGAAGCACTAAAGTCGATTTAAATGCAGTTTTTATTTTCATAGAGATTTAACTCCAATTATTATTGTTAAAGCATTGTATATTCTAACTGAGTTTCCCTGAATGTTTAATCAATTTTTGTTAAGTAATCGTTCACGCTGAAAGCGAGACTCAAACCCGTCTCTCCCCCAAGCTTCAAGATTGCACTCTTAGCGATTACTTTGTTAACTAGGGTGCGTTTACGATTCATCTTTGCTACAAAAAAAAGGTATAATGTTCTTATTAAAGAGAAAACGATGCTTCTACAGTTTCTTCTAAGACCTCCATTTTCGTTCCCACTCCACTGAAAAACTGATTATTTACATCTTTAGAAGACGATGCTGTTACTTTATATCCAAAAAATGGACCAGCACGTGTGCCGCTATCATCACGTTGTCCAGTGCATGCGGCCCAATGTATTACTCTATGACGTGGTCAACCAAATTGTTACACCCCAGTTAAGCAACTTTCATTAAAAAATCGCTCTGCTTTTCAAATTGATT
>DAIAOV010000270.1 GCA_027437055.1 Legionella sp.
TATGAAACAGGCATACCCTTGGAAGGGGCTTTGAAGGGCCTTGAAAGGCTCTCCGAAGTGGGTTTCCTTACCCTTGATAAGGGTAGTGAATGGGTATGGATTCACGAGATTTTGAGTTACCAGATGGGAGATGACCTAAAACCCAATGATAATCGTATTAAGCATATTATAAAACTTTATCACAATATCCCTGAAAGCCTTATAAAGTCTAGCTTTTACGAAAAATACAAAGAAAAATATCTGTTAAATTTAGAAGCCCCTTTGAAGCCCCTTATAAGCCCCTTTGAAGCCAATAACAATAACAATAGCAATAACAATAACAATAAAAAAGAAAAAAATATAAAAAAAGAAAAGTCTGATTTTGATGCCAAAGGTGAATTGTTAAAACTTGGAGTAGAGGATCAGATTGCTAATGATTTTCTGCTTGTTAGAAAAAATAAAAGATCACCATTAACTCAAACAGCTTTATCGGGAATAACAAAAACAATAAAAAAGAAAAAAATATAAAAAAAGAAAAGTCTGATTTTGATGCCAAAGGTGAATTGTTAAA
>DAIAOV010000271.1 GCA_027437055.1 Legionella sp.
TTACGTCAGTCAGTGCCATGCCAGTCTCCTATCTGTGCGACTTTATGCGCCGAACTGGGGGTATCTATTTTGCCTTGGGGGTAGTTCTGCAAAAAAATTACCCCCAGTTACCCCGGATGTCAAGGGACTGTCTTGGACACTGTTAGACAATGCAAAAAGAAAAAGCCCCGATTTTTCGGGGCTTATCGACCGGCATTGGACGTTGCCGGATTCTTGGATGGCGGAGAGATAGGGATTCGAACCCTAGGTACCCGGAGGGTACACTTGATTTCGAGTCAAGCGCCTTCGACCACTCGGCCATCTCTCCAATAACGTTGGTTCAGCTATTCGCTTTTTTCCGTGCCTTGTTCCGCGCCCTCAATCCGGCAAAGAAATCCTTCAGGATCGTCGAGCATTCCTCCTCGCGAACCCGCGAGACGATCTCAACCCGGTGGTTGAGCCTTGCATCGTCCGAAAGGTCGTACAGGGAACCGGCGGCGCCCCCTTTCGGGTCGTGGCAGCCGAAAACCACCCGGTCGATCCGTGACAGCAGGATCGCCCCCAT
>DAIAOV010000272.1 GCA_027437055.1 Legionella sp.
ATATTGTTTAAAGATATTACAAATATTATTGATGTCTGCAGGTGGTGGATGGCTCACGCATGCAGTTAAATTCAGCACAACCAGGAAGAGACCGATTAATTTTAGACAATTTATTTTACAAAACAATGTTTTTGAATGCATAGTGCAATCAACTCGGCAAATAAAAAATATAGTATCAAAATAGTAAGTTACATGCTATGTCATTTCATTTGATTCATGAAAGGCTCATGTTAAGATATTGCTATAATTTATTGACTAATAACCTAAATGACCATACTTGTTTTCGATATAGAAACCATTCCTGATGTAGAATCTGGTCGCAAACTCTTCAATTTGGAGGGTCTATCCGATGAAGATACCGCCAAGGCAATGTTCGCATTACGACGAGCCAAAGTTGGTAATGATTTTCTTCCGCATTATTTGCAAAAAATCTGTGCGATTTCCCTGGTTATCAGTCAAGGTCATCAAATTAAAGTCTGGTCACTCGGCGATGAAGATTCAGATGAAAAAGAATTAATTACCCGTTTTTTTGCCGGTAT
>DAIAOV010000273.1 GCA_027437055.1 Legionella sp.
GGGACTCGACTCATTGGCTTCGCTTGCCTCGCTCACCTTTTAAACGCATGGGAACAATTATATTTTTAACCTAATTTAAACAACAAGAGATAAAAGAACAATCAGCTTAGAAAAGATAGAAATACAATATAAATAAAAAAGATATAGAAATTTACATAATGCGAGTCCCAAAATTGCCCGGAGGGCCCGACCGGAGAATTTCGTCTACTGGGAGGGGCGGCGCCCCTAAGTTCTAGAAAAACTGGTTACCTTTTGCGAGTAGCCCATATGATCCCGATCATATTTCCTCCCCCCGGAGGGGTCCGGGTCCTCAAACGGACACTCTCACCCAATGGCTTCGCTTTTCTCGCCTTACTCATAAAAGCATGGGAACAATTATATAATTTTACATCAATTAAAAACAATCAAAAGCTTAGATTATTAGAATGTAGAAATAATGTATCTAGGTAATTTGAAAGAACAGTTTTTTCTTTATACTTACGCGAGTGACAAAATGCCTCGCTAGGCGCGACGGGAAAATCGATCTCCTGGGGGGGG
>DAIAOV010000274.1 GCA_027437055.1 Legionella sp.
GTAATTTCAGAAAAATAAAGTTGAAAAATGGCTGCGGTATTTCATATGGCCTAGTGTCAAAAGTCTATTGCCTGAGGACTATGGACACAAAAAAAAGCTTCTTTTTGGGAGCTTTTTTTTGCTTTTTATACGTCTTGAGAAAATTCCTATTTTTCAAAGAAATTGGCGATATTAGTTATCCAAAAGACTTTATAATTTAATTTTTTTAGTTTTTTCATAATTAAAATACATAAAATGGCCCATATTTATCATGTGTAATACTATGTAAAGAATGTTGAGGCCATGGAAATCGGCGTGCAAAAAAAAACTCCCATGTAAAAAGTGTTGAGGCCAAAGAAATCTGGATACAAAAAAAAGAGCCCAGATGTAAATTATTTTGTGGATTTTTTATTATTATTTAATCTTATCATGTCTCTTATACCGTGGAAAACTTATAGATAGGGTATTCTTTTTATCTACAAAATCCCCTAGACACTAAGGATAAAAGGAATACCCTATCTATAAGTTTTCCATGGTATAAGAGACATGATTAGA
>DAIAOV010000275.1 GCA_027437055.1 Legionella sp.
AAATTTCTTATAAGTTTTGTAAAATATTTATATGTAAATTCAGTTTTACTTATAAAAAAAACTAAATGTTTAAACATATATAAAAATAATAATTTATTAAAATAATTAACTGAAAATCTAATAAAATCTTCATTAAAAAAACGAAAAAAATCTTTTAAACTAAAATAAATACGAAATAAATTATAAATTTTATCACGTAATATTATTAAATATTTATTTCCCAATATTCTTAAATAAGAATGTATATAAATTTCTTTATTTATTTTTTTATGTTTTAATTCCAATTTTAAAGCTTTTTTAAATTTAATTTTTAATTTATTTATTTTTTTTCTAAGTCTTTTTGTTTTTTTATAAACATAAGTTTTATAATACTTTTTACTTATTTTAAATAATTTAAAAAAAAATTTTACTTTTTTAAGTTTTTTATTAACTTTATATATAGGATTTTTTATTTTTTTTATTTTTTCTAAATATTTTATTTCTTGATTATTTTTTTTTGCTATAATAGAATACGTTAATTTATTAAAAAAAC
>DAIAOV010000276.1 GCA_027437055.1 Legionella sp.
GCTGACTTAGGGTATAGTGATTATCTTATTTATATTCAAGCATAAACAGAGGAATAATAAATGCTACCCTCAGATTCTTCTTACTCTTTTTCAGAAGCTACTGATGAAGAAAGTAATTACATCGATGATGCCATTGCAAGTTTTAATGCGCAGCAAGTACCTTTCACTCAAAAAGAAACGCCTATTTTTAAACGATATGTTATTAAAAAAGAAAACAACATCATTGCTGGAATTAATGCAATAATTTACCACTGGGGAATATTGTACATAGATGTTTTATTTGTTGCTGATAATGAAAGGGGCAATCAACTGGGAAGTTATTTACTTAAAAAAGTAGAGGAAGAAGCCAAGAATTTAGGTGCCACTTTATCTCATTTAGACACCTTTGATTTTCAAGCAAAAGATTTTTATTTAAAACATGGCTATAAAACATTTGGCACTCTCGATAATTGCCCTCCAGGCCACCAAAGATTTTATTTAAAGAAAACACTTTAGTCATTGATTTTAAAGATCAGGAGAGGTACGCTTT
>DAIAOV010000277.1 GCA_027437055.1 Legionella sp.
ATTTTTAAAAAATTTATATATATGAACTGTATAAAATACATGCTTGTCATCTGAACAAAGCAAAACAAGTAATATGATTATATATATATATATATATATGTTTATATTTGTGAATATCGATAATAAATATATTATGTATTTTTTATTGGAACAAATTATTGTCATATATAATATTGTAATATCATAAAAAATATTTTAATTATATGAATATAATGCTAAAATTTATGTTATTTTATATTTTAATCATAATATCATTTAATATTTCATAATTTCATAGTTAATAATTTATATTTTATGACTTATTATATTAATAACTAAAAATTTATAATCAAATAAAAATAATAAATATATTTTATTATGGAATATAATAATATTAACATTTATATATTATTAAACAAATGAACCTAAGAATGAATGTGCGTAATTTATTATTATTTTTATTATAATTATAAAATATCAAATTCATTTTCTAATTTTTATATTAAACTAGATATTTTTATTTTTTGATTGAAATATATTAAACAATCA
>DAIAOV010000278.1 GCA_027437055.1 Legionella sp.
ACAAGATTTAAAAGTTTATATTTTTTTTCTTTATTATTTAATGATATAAATAAAATAGATGATTCTTTAATAAAAGATATTAATTTTTCTACTAGTATTGTTATTTTTAATATATTTAAAAATTGTTTAATTAATTTAAATTATTTAAAAGATTTATTTATAAATATAATTTCTAATAAAAAATATTTTTTTTTTAAAAATTTTAATTATTTTAATTTTAATAATATTTATATTTTAAATTTACAAAATATTAATAATAATATTATTTTTTTTAATAATAATTTAGTTAAATTTATGTATCGTTTTTTTTTATATTTATTTGATTTAAAAATAAAAACTAAAAATCTTTATATATTATTTACAGAAGATTTTAAATTATTAAATATTTTTAATATTTTTCAAAATTTATTAATCTATAATTCTATTTATTTAAATAAATCAAATAATATATTTGATTTTTATTTAATAAAATATTTAAATTTTTTAAATATTTTATTAACATTTGAAATATTTTTTTTATATT
>DAIAOV010000279.1 GCA_027437055.1 Legionella sp.
GATCATTATATTTAAATTGTTTGTCTAATCCGTCAAGGGTATAATAACCCGTTCTATTATTATAATGTTTTATAGTATATATATGTTTGCTCCATAAGGGAGATAATTTATTAAATGGATCATGATCGTTTTTTATATATATTCTAACTGCATCCCCTATATCATATTTATATATTTTATTTGTTTTTTCCTCTATATTTTTATTTATTTTTTTATTTAATATTTCTTCTGGTGTTGCTTTTAATGTTGTGTGATAGGAATTATTATATAAGTTATTTATTTTTCTTACAGTATTAAATATATTACTAGCATTAACATTATTAATTATTTTATATCTTTCTAACATCCCTCTTATAGTTCTATTTAACGACTCAATAGGAGCCACTTTATTTTTATCTCCAGGGTATACATATTCAATTTTTATATTTTGTTCATTACAAATCTTTTTAAAATTCCCTAGGAACTCGCTACCATTATCACAAATAATTTTATTTATAGTGTAACCCATTCGTTTAGCATCATC
>DAIAOV010000027.1 GCA_027437055.1 Legionella sp.
GTAATAAAGCGCACTGTGATTAACCTCTAGTAATGTACACTGTTTGCGCAAACTCAGGGTCTTATGTTCGACATCTATGAACTGCCGTTTTACTTCCCGTGGAGTTTGCTCCAACACTTCTTTAGGAAGTCTCGCTCTACCGTCAGTTCACCAATTTTTTCATACAATGCTTTCTGCTGTGATTCATGTTCAGCATTGATTTTGGCTTCTTTATTCGATTTGTTAAATAACTCAGAGCCTTGCTCTAATAGCTGCTTCTTCCAGGCATGAACCTGACTAGGCGCTACGTCGTATTTCTTACACAGTTCGTTTAATGTAATCTCACCCTTAATCGCTTCAAGGGCAATCTCAAATTTTGCCGCAGATGACCACTTCTTATTTTTGCTCATTTTATAACCTCCAATGGAGGCTATTATCTCTCAAAAAATTCTTTTTGTGTGGTCTAAATTTCGGGGGTCATTATAACATTAGTTACATTTCTCGAAAAATAATTTTTCTAACTCAATATCATCTTTTATTAATATGATTCATTTTTATTGTTAAATAAAGCCTAAGGAGGTTCTGTAAATGCCTCACGAATATGGGAGTCTGTATCAGAATATTCGCCAAGAGGAATAGAATTATTGAATCGTTATGGTCAATAATTAATCTTTTTTGTGACTATCAAAGAGCATCATTACCTCTTTAAAAAAACGAGGATAGTCATCATGTCGAATAAAACGAGGTAAGGGGAGGGCTGTATTGTCGCTCTTATCAAGAATCCGATTATAATTTGGTTATTAAAATGCCTTACACTCTTAGCGAATAGCCTATTGTCGTAGCTAAAAAAATACGGTCTATATTTCCTACAATAATCCTTGCATAAAACTTCAATCGTATAATTTACCCGAATCTATAGAGCAGATTATGTACATCCTACAGGAGAAAGTTCTTTATTCGTAACAGTAACAGGTAAATTAATAGGACGGGGAAATAATAGTGCGGGAAATTTAGGAGCAGGGGAAGAAACCTTTATTAATCAGCCTCAAGAAATTAAATTTCCAGACAATACTAGAATTGTGAAGATTGTCATGGTCTATTGGCATACAGTAATTCTTACATCTGAGGAGTTTGTTTACGTCGCAGGGAATAATCATTGTTATCAACTAGACATGGAAGGTAAGAATCAACGTGGGTTTGTAAAGCTTATAGTGACGTACTATTTTTTCAACCTAGTAGTGTATCCAAGCATCAACAGCATTGTATCAAAGCATTAACATCCTTGTGTCCAACATCAGGGTAATTAATTTAGAATTACAAAAGTGACTTATGAGATACCTAGAACCAAAGAGCTTTCAACTGTTCAGCCAATGCCGCGATCCGAGCCGCGTGCGTCAGCAAGCGGATAAACCAAGCCAACATCCGCTTCCTAACGGTCGCGGCTCGGATTGTTCTCGAGATTATTGAGACATTCGTTATAAAAGATTAAGGTAATCGTTCAGGGGCAATCTTGAATCTTGGATGAGTGCCAGATTTGAGTCCCGACTACTAGCATTCAGGCAAATTAACAGCCAAACCACCCATAGAGGTTTCTTTATAGATACTTTGCATGTCCATTCCTGTTTGTTTCATTGTTTTGATGACTTTATCCAAAGAAATATGGTGTTGCCCATCTCCTATGAGTGCCATTCTTGTGGCATTTACTGCTTTGACTGCCCCCATAGCATTACGCTCAATACAAGGGATTTGTACTAATCCTAAAACAGGATCACAGGTCATTCCTAAATGATGCTCCATCGCAATTTCAGCTGCATTTTCTACCTGCTCTATGGTGCCGCCAAGAACAGCTGTCAGTCCAGCTGCTGCCATAGAGGAAGCAACACCAACTTCACCTTGGCACCCTACCTCTGCACCTGAAATAGAAGCCCCTTTTTTATAAAGAATGCCAATAGCAGCGGCAGTAAGGAAATAAGTGTTGATGTCTTCATGACTCATTTTATCATGGGCCATTTGACAATATTTTAGTACTGCGGGAATTATTCCGGCAGCGCCATTAGTTGGTGCGGTGACAATGCGGCCTCCAGCAGCGTTTTCTTCATTTACGGCCATAGCGTAAAGATTTAAATGATTCATAATGTCTGAATGTTCAAAAATACTTTTGATGCCTTTTTGATCCATTAAGGTTTTATAGAGCGCCGGGGCACGTCTTTTCAGATTTAGGCCACCGGGTAATATTCCATCATGTTTACACCCATTGCTAATACAATCATCCATTACTTGAGCAATGGCTAAAATTCCTTTATGAATTTCTTCAGTGCTTCTCCATGTTTTCTCGTTAACCATCATTAACTCAGCAATGCTGCAGTTATTTTCCTTACATAATTTCAGCAACTGTTCTCCAGTGGAGAAGGGATAGGGGGGCGGATTAGCGTCTTCAGTAGTTTTATTAAAATCTTCTTCTGTGGTAATAAATCCACCGCCAATGGAGTAATATACTTGATTAATTAATAAATTACCTGAACCGTCGTAAGCTGAAAAACGCATTCCATTACTATGTTTGGGTAATAATTCTTTTTGTAGGAACAGGAAATCGGTTGCTTCATTAAAAGAGATATTTTTTTTGCCAGCTAAATTGAGAGTATGTGAGCTCAATATCTCATGCATACGCGGAACCATTGTTTCTGGTATTACTGTTTCTGGCTCTTTGTTTTCAAGCCCATTTACAATGGCTTTATCGGTGCCATGTCCTTTACCTGTTAAGGCTAAAGAACCATAGAGCTCTACTTTGACTCGTTGTATTTTATCAAAAAGATTTTTTTCTTGGAGCAATTGCAAAAAAGCATTAGCTGCCAACATTGGCCCTACAGTATGCGAACTCGATGGACCAATACCAATAGAAAACAAATCAAATACGCTGATGTTCATATATTTTCAACTCTCTTGTTCTATTTAGTGGCAAGTGTAGAAGGATAAACCGGATTTGTCTATTTGTAATTAAATAATAGTTATCACTGGTAATTTTATGCAAATTTAGGCAGAATGAACGAGCATTTTTACAATGTTCTATATCTTTCTGATTGTACACAAGGAAGATATGTAATTTAAGAAAGACTAAAAGGGGATTGTTTATGAAGATGAAATTGGTCACTGCGGCTGTCATGGGGCTGGCAATGTCAACAGCAATGGCTGCAACCGATGCTACATCATTAACTACAGATAAAGATAAATTATCTTATAGTATTGGCGCTGATTTAGGTAAGAACTTCAAAACTCAAGGTATTGATATCAATCCAGAAGTATTAGCTAAAGGTATGCAAGACGGTATGAGCGGTGCTCAACTGATTTTGACTGAACAGCAAATGAAAGATGTTCTGAATAAGTTTCAGAAAGATTTGATGGCAAAACGTTCTGCTGAATTTAATAAAAAGTCAGAAGAAAACAAAACAAAAGGTGAATCGTTTTTAAAAGAAAATAAAGCGAAACCTGGCGTAGTTGTATTACCAAGTGGATTGCAATACAAAATTATTGAGACTGGTTCTGGTGCTAAACCAAGTAAATCAGATACAGTGACTGTTGAATACACTGGCCGTTTGATTGATGGTACAGTATTTGATAGCACAGAAAAGACTGGCAAACCAGCAACATTCCAAGTATCTCAAGTTATTCCTGGATGGACTGAAGCATTGCAATTAATGCCAGCCGGCTCTACCTGGGAAATCTATGTTCCATCTGGTCTTGCTTATGGTCCACGCAGTGTTGGCGGACCAATAGGACCAAATGAAACTTTAATTTTCAAGATTCATTTGATTTCTGTGAAAAAAGCATCTGCCTAAGGGGCTGTCTATCCTGAATTATGTTATTCAGGATAGACCTCTTGCATAACTGTAGTTTTTTTTGATTGCTGTGGTTATGCAAGAGGTCTTATAGATGTTGTGATCAAAAATGTATCATGTCTATTGAACTCATTCTTATGCCTCATTGCTTTGGGTGTTCTAAAAAATGAATAAACGTTTATTCATCGTTTTCATTTTAGGTTTCTCTTCTGGTTTGCCCATGGCGTTAATCAGCAGTACTTTGCAAGCATGGTTTGCTTATAGTGGCATGTCTGTTCTTGCCACGGGCGCACTAAGTTTAGTGAGTCTTCCTTATGCCTATCGTATTTTCTGGGGACCTATTGTCGATCGCTACTCACTATTTAGTTTAGGTAAACGCCGTAGTTGGGTTCTAACCATGCAAATACTGCTACTGATAGGTTTTAATTGCATGGCTTGGTTTTCTCCAGAGCAACACCCTAAATTACTCGCATTTTTCGCTCTAGCTTTAGCTTGTTTTTCTGCTACACAAGATGTAGCAATAGATGCTCACAGAGCAGAGTATCTACCTCAAACAGAACATGCTTTAGGAGCTTCACTAGCCGTATTTGGCTATAGATTGGCATTATTGCTTTCTGGTGGTTTAGCATTGATTATGGCTGAGCAATTAGGGTGGGCCATTACTTATCGTTTTATGGGCTTCGTTATGATAATTGGTATGTTGGCCATATTATTCAGTAAGGAGCCTTCTATAGAAGTTAAAGAAAAAAGTAATTTTGTTGTTTCTTTTATCGCACCAGTTAAAGAATTATTCGCTCGCCCAGGGGTAATTTACCTTTTATTATTTATTTTTTGTTATAAGTTGGGAGAAGCATTTACCACTACTACTAGTGGTATTGTCATGCCTTTTTTAATTCAGGGATTAGGTTTTTCACTAGAGACCATCGGTTATGTCAATAAAATGCTGGGATTAGGAGCCATTTTATTGGGGGGATTAACAGCAGGAATTTTATTGACAAGATATAGCTTATATCGTTCTTTATTTTTCTTTGGATTATTACAAGCATTAACCAATGTATTTTTTGTCGCACTGGCTATCTATGGAAAAAATGTAACTTTATTGTCTGTTGCTGTTTTTTCAGATAATTTTGCTGCAGGTCTCGCTTCTACTGCTTTAGTGGCATTATTTATGAGATTGGTTAATAAGCAGTTTACAGGGACACAATTTTCATTGCTTGTCGCCTTATCTACACTACCACGTATCCTCTCCGGTCCCATTGCTGCAACGATTCAGATGAATATAGGATGGATTGGCTTATATGAGTTATCTATTTTATTTGCATTAGCCTTTGTTCCTTTTTTAATGAAAATTAAAGAGCAAACAAAAGAGCTACCTCCACAAGAAGTGATCTCATTGGAAAAAGATGCTACGTTGGATCCTATAAGACAGTAAAAATTGGTAATCGTTCAGATGCCAAACATGGCGCTACCTACATTCAACGTGAACGTTTATCATCTGAGGCTATATATGAATAATTTAGAATGGGCTTATTATTTCAATAAGAATCAAAGGATTGTGTATTTGAAGGAATCAATGAGAGCTGTGATAAAACTTCTCATTGGTACCGAGGGTCGGACTCGAACCGACACGATGTCACCATCACCGGATTTTGAATCCGGCGCGTCTACCAATTCCGCCACCCCGGCACACGCGGCCATTATAGCAAAGATATAGAATCTAACAATGGTATAAATCGATAATATTTAAAAAGATTATAACGAGTGACTTATATTTAAACTAATTTGACATTTTATCGTCGAATAATAAATAATAAGAGGATTAGTGCATTAATAAAGGCTGATGAGATATGGTTATGACAAAATACAAAATAGTATTTATTGGATTATTGATGCAATTAAGTTCAATAGGTTTTACCTCAAATTGCCCTGATCCTGCGACTTCCTCATTACAATGGGGTGTTCCTCCAGAACCCTGGGTAGAAAATCCTGCTTCCGCTAATAGCCCTCAGGGTGAAGACAATACGAAGTTTGTGCGAGCTAATATCCTAGTTACAAGTAGGTATGGCCAAGGGGTTACCTGTACTTACAAAAATTCTGTAGGTGAATACTCTATTTTGTGGTTAGTTCTTACGAAAAGACCGTCAAGAGCAGATTATACTTGGATAGATACACCCGGAGGTTATGTTTGTACCAGGGGCTTGACTGAGTGCCAGTTTTATACCGCAAATTAACTGACTTTTGCTTTGATTTGATCTGGATTTATGTAGACTGTTGATGACGCCAATTTAAAGATACAAGCCTGGATGGAGCGAAGCATAATCCGGGTATTCTTAAGACGCCATTGCATGAACGCTTACGCATGCTCAGTTACAATTAAATTGCCTGATCAAATCCTGTCTTCGGTAATATTAATCATCATTTCCAAAGATTTCTTTGCATTGTCAATGACCCATTGTTGATCATTGACAGGCAATCTGTTTCTAATTCCTGTAAATTCGTTCACTACGTCTCCTGCTTTTACCTCATTATAAGGTAGGACTTTACCTTGACGCAGTAAATCAACAAGCGCCACAAGATGAGGTGGATCATTGCGCGACATCGTAGCGCAGCCACAGCCAATGCCTTTTTCTTCATCATTTTTGGGAGCTTCGGCCAAATTAACCACCTTGATTCCCAATGCATTACAGTGTTGCTTGAGATTTTCCACCATATGGTTTTCTGTGCCTATAGCATATTGCTTGGTACCTGCTTTATCATTAACTACATAATCCCATATAAACGCCGTAGAACCAGAATGTTGAGCTACTTGAATGACTTCATTACGGCATTCAGGATGGACTATGGTGGTGTATTGCTTGCTATGCCAATAGTCACACATTTCCGGTTGATAGACTGTATGGACAGCACATTGACTAGAAAATAAAATCAATTCAGCTTTATCAAATTGCTCTAATGTTTTTTTATCTTGCTCAGGAAGAGAGTAGTGAGAACCAGCGGTTCCCCCTGGCCAATAAGCTAGATTTTTAATCCCCAGCCAATAAGCTACGTTTTCCCCCATGTGCTGATCTGGGATGAAAAGAATTTTTTTATTTTGCTTTTGTGCCCATTGGAAGATTTTCTTTACATTAGAACTAGTGCAAACAGCGCCACCCTGAGCTCCAGTCATTGCCTTAACTCGCCCCGAAGTATTCATGTAGCAAACGGGTAAAATATTCTCTGCACCATAGCGTTCATTTAAATCAAGAAAAGCAGGCTCAACCATAAAATCTTTGGCAAGCATTTCCATGGTACATCCAGATTTGGGGTTAGTAATATAAACTTGTTGGTTTTTATGAGCCAGTATACTAATGGATTCCGCCATAAAATGTACGGCTGATTCAATAATGACTGATTTTTCAGGGTGATTTGCTGCCATTAGTGCAAGCTGGTAGGAGTCACCAATTTTGCCACCAAATTGCTCTACTAACCTCACAATATCTCCGCCCATATAGTAATGAGCCAGTAATAATAATTGGTCGCCAAAGTGATCTTGGGCTTTTTTAAGATAGGGTTTCATCCAGGCAAGTACTGTAGTGAGCTTGCGATCAGGTAGGGCTTGGTATTCTTGTGCATAAGGAATAAATTCCTCTTGATACCAGTCAATAGGGTAATCACTTTGGCAAATACTCATATCATTACGGATATGCATTAACGTCGCTTCGGGTTGGTAGGTTGTGGAACTATTAAACATCTCATGGACCTCAATAAATTCTGTGTCCCGTAGGTTGGACTTTTGGCCCAACAATGGGGTTCTTGTTTTGCTCAACGTTTTTTGTCGCGCCAAGGGCCCGACCTACAATAAGTTTTTTATTCCGTAGGTTGGACCCTTGGCCCAACAATGGGTTATTATTCCAACGAACTATCCACAGCACCGAGCTTTGCTATACTTTCTTGTGCTTTAGCATTTTTATTAGGGAAATCCTCCCTATAATGTCCGCCACGTGACTCTCTCCTTGATAATGCAGCTCTAACAATTAATTCTGCATTGAGGATGATGTTTCTTAGCTCGATGAAATCTCTGGTAATGCAATGTTTCCAATAATACTCATCAATGATTTTCTTACGTTTCATAATTAATTGTAGCAGATCTTGTAATCCAGCTTCGGTGCGTACAATACCGGCATAAGAGGTCATTTCTCCTCTTAAACCCCTCCATTGGGCATTGATTTGACTGGCGCGTCTGGCATTGACTTCTCCAGGAGCACTCCAATTAGAGATTGAGCCCATAAGTTTTATAGGGGTAACACTGTCTTTAAGGGAGCAATGCGCTGCGTTAGCTCCCATGACTAAGGCTTCGAGTAATGAGTTGCTTGCAAGTCTATTAGCCCCATGAAGTCCTGTAAAAGCTACTTCTCCTATAGCATATAATCGTTTTAAATCGGTGCGTCCATCTATGTCAGTAAGAACACCGCCGCATTGATAATGAGCTGCGGGAACTACAGGGATCATATCCTGGCTCATATCTATGCCTATAGACAATAGAGTATTGTATATTTGTGGGAAACGTTTTTTCAAAAATGCTTTACTTTGATGAGTAATATCTAAATGAACATAACCCGCCTGACTTCGCTCTATTTCACTAAAAATAGCCCTGGCTACTACGTCTCTTGTTGCAAGTTCAAGTCTATCAGGGGCATAACGTTGCATAAAACGTTCATTGGTTTCAGGTATTCGCAGTAAGGCTCCTTCGCCACGAACCGCTTCTGAAATTAAAAAATTATTCAATGTATGATGGTGTAACAGAGTAGGGTGAAATTGATAGAACTCCATGTTTCCAACCCGAGCACCAGCCCTGTAAGCCATGGCTACACCATCACCTGTCGCAACCATAGGGTTGGATGTATAACGATAAGTTTTACCAGCACCACCAGTGGCTAAAACAACACAATTAGCTATAAAAGTATGGATCTGGTTACTGTGGCAATCTAATATATAAGCGCCGAGAACTTCACCTTGGTTATCGGTTCTATGGGGGTGGTATTGGGTAATTAAGTTGACTGCAATATGATGTTCAAAAAAATGAATTTGTTCTTTTTGTCGAGCCAAATGGTTTAGGGTTTGGGTAACCGTTAAACCAGTCTGATCCCCACAGTTGAAAATGCGTCTATGAGAGTGTCCTCCTTCTTGAGCCAAATGAAAATTGCCACTACTGTCGCGTTTAAATTGAACTGAGTATTCACTCAGTTGTTTTATCACTTGAGGGCCTTGACGAACAATAAATTCAACTGCTGGCGAGTAACACAAACCATCACCTGCAATCAGAGTATCTTCAATGTGAGACTCAAGAGAATCCTCAGGAGAAGATACCGCAGCAATACCACCTTGTGCGTAACGACTATTGCATTCGATTGCCTCTGCTTTGCTGATTAAGGCAATTTTAAGGTGTGGCTGCATGTTGAGTATCTGCAAACAATAATGCAAACCAGCCAACCCGGTTCCTATAACTAGAATATCAAATTCAAAAGTTTTCCCTTCCTGGGAGAATGTATCACTCATGAAAATGCCTTAACCAATTGAACGGCAAGACCTGTGTAGGTTGCAGGTGTCAATGCCAGCAATTGCGCTTTAGCTTCGTCAGGAATGGCTAAATTGTTAATGAAAGTTTTAAGGCTTTCACCATCAATACCTTGTCCACGAGTCAATGCTTTCAATTGCTCATAAGCTTCTGGAACATTAAAGCGACGCATAACGGTTTGCACTGCCTCAGCTAAGACTTCCCAATTTTCATTCAAGTCTTGCTCAAGGGCTCGTTTATTGATTTGTAATTTATCATTACCTTTCGCTATAGAAAGATAAGCAATAAGACTATAAGAAAAGGCTACACCTATATTGCGTAACACAGTTGAGTCTGATAAATCACGTTGTAAACGAGATTGGGTTAACTTATTAGCGAAATGAATAAATAGCGCATTGGCTAAGCCTAGATTTCCTTCGGCATTTTCGAAATCAATGGGATTTACTTTATGCGGCATGGTAGATGAACCTACTTCAGCTGCAATCGTTTTCTGTTTAAAATAACCTAAAGAAATATAACTCCAGATATCTTGGGTATAATCTAGAAGGATATTATTGATTCTCACCATGATCTGCGATACTTCGGCTAGACCATCATGAGGTTCAATTTGTGTCGTATATGGATTGAACGATAAACCTAAAGAGGTAACAAAACTAGCGCAATGTTTTCGCCAGTCAACTTCTGGGTAGGCAATAACATGAGCATTATAATTACCAACTGCACCATTAAATTTGCCAGGAATCAGTACCTCAGCTAACTGCTGTTGTGGTCTTTTAAGGCGAGCAACGAAATTGACTAGCTCTTTACCCATAGTGGTTGGTGTAGCAGGCTGGCCATGAGTTCTAGCCAACATAGCCACATCACCATGTTGCTTACCCAGAAGAGTAATACCCCCCATAATTTCAGCCAATGTGGGTTGTATGACTTGAGCAATGGCTTGTTTTACCATCAAAGCATAAGCCAGATTATTAATATCTTCTGAAGTACAAGCAAAATGAATGAAGCCCCCAATTGCATTTAATGCTTCATTATTTTTAAATTTATCCCTTAAATAATACTCTATGGCTTTAACATCATGATTAGTTTGCTTTTCGAATTCTTTTATTTTTTCAGCTTCAGATTCATCAAAGTTTGTAATGAGATCGGATAAGAATTTCTTGGCTTCAGCATTCAGAGGAGGAACTTCTACAATACCCTTAATAGATGCTAGCGCTTCAAGCCATCTTATTTCAACCATTAAGCGATAATAAGTCAGAGCAAATTCGCTAAAATAAGGGCTTAAAGACCTTGTTTTATTTACATAACGACCATCTATAGGAGAAATTGCATTTAAAGGGGTAAGTGTCATGACAAACTGGCTCAAATAAGAAAGCATATATGATATTAAAGCTTGTCAACAAATTCTACTAAAAATGAACACTAGCCGTTATTTCCTGTGCTTTGCTGCTCGTAAATAATAATTATTGTTCTATTTTTGGTGAATTAATTAACAAAAAATTAAAAGTTTTATTACAAAATTAACATTTTTTTGTTCTGTGGGCGTATAATAACGGTATCGTCGAATTAAGCTGGCTCATCGTTTATGAAAACAATTGTTGAATCGTACCGTGCAGGATTATTTCAAAAGAAATATTGGCTGCAAAATATTATCTCTGGGATTATTGTAGGTGTCGTTGCATTACCCTTAGCTATGGCTTTTGCCATTGCCTCAGGAGCCAAGCCTGAACAAGGTTTATATACTGCCATTGTTGCGGGTTTGATTGTTTCTATTTTTGGGGGGAGCCGCTTACAAATAGCTGGGCCAACAGGTGCTTTTATTGTCATACTTGCCGGTATTACTGCTCAGTATGGTATTTCTGGTTTGCAAATAGCTACTCTAATGGCTGGATTTATATTGTTGTTCTTTGGATTAGCGCGTTTAGGGGGAATTATAAAATTCATCCCCAACCCTGTGATAGTTGGTTTTACCTCAGGAATAGCGGTTGTTATTTGGGTAGGGCAATGGCAATACTTCTTTGGCTTGCCGACCGCAGCAGGGGCTCATTTTCATGAGAAATTATGGCATTTAATTCAATCCTTCCCTCAACTCAACATATTAACCACTTTTTTTGGTTTTTTTGCTTTATGTTTAGTGCTTTTTTCTAATAAATTACCTGGTTTTAAGCGTGTTCCTGGTCCTTTAGTGGCCTTAGTTGTTGCAACAGTATTGCAGTCTTTATTTCAATTTGAAGGTGTAGCGACCATAGGCAGTATGTTTGGTGGTGTTCCTCAAGGACTACCTCATTTTACTTTGCCAACAGTTACAGTGGATCAATTGATTGAATTGATCGGCCCTGCATTTACCATCGCTATGTTAGGGGCTATTGAATCCCTTTTATCTGCAGTAGTTGCGGACGGTATGACGGGCACGCAACATGATTCTAATAGAGAGTTAATAGGGCAGGGTATAGCTAATATTTTAGCTCCTTTATTTGGTGGATTTGCTGCAACAGGCGCTATTGCTAGAACGGCGACCAATATCAGAAACGGTGGTAACAACCCGTTATCAGGCATTATTCATTCAGTAACTTTAATTCTCATCGTTTTATTTTTAGCGCCCTTAGCTGTTAATGTTCCTTTAGCTGCCTTAGCTGCAATTTTGTTTGTAGTCGCTTGGAATATGAGCGAAGCAAAACATTTTGTTAAATTGTTAAAAGTTGCGCCAAAATCTGATGTGGTCGTTTTATTAGTCACTTTTTTTCTAACTGTCTTTGTGGATTTAGTGATTGCGGTAAACATAGGGGTAATTATCGCTATTTTACATTTTATGCGTCGTATGGCTTCAAGCATAGAAGTGCAGCAAATGACAGAAGAACAAATGTCTCAAGAGTTAAGACAACAAAATATATCAAACTTGTCCAATGATGTATTGGTCTATTCTGTTGATGGCCCATTTTTCTTTGGCGCAGCAGAGATTTTTCAACGTGCTTTGGCCGTAACTCATACAGATCCTAAGGTACTGATTATAAGAATGCGCTGGGTTCCTTTTGGTGATATTACGGGATTACAAACTTTAGAAGAAATCATTCAAGGGCTGCATCAACGAGGGGTAAGAGTAATATTATGTGGTGCTAACGATTTAGTGGAAGCCAAATTACGTAAAATGGGAATGATTGAATTGATCGGCGAGCATAATTTTTACAAAGAGTTTTCACAAGCGCTTACAGCGAGTCATGAGGGAGCTTCTGTCGATCAGAATAAAATAGATTATAAAGAGTTAGGCGAACAGCCCTTGATACAACGATAATTCAGTATTTACTGCTCCTAGGATAACCAATGTCGGGCAACATAGTGCCCGACATCGGGCTGTAACCGTTCTCATAATGGCGTCAACTTAAGCCCATGTAGATACTGTCTTTAAAGGCAAGCAACCTTTTAATGAAAATTTTGCTTGCCTTTAAAGACAGTATCTACAGTTAAGTGACATAGGATCAATTCCTTAAGTTGACGCCATTGTGTGAACGTTTACATTGGGCTTGGGATTTTTCTATTCTTGCTCTGGTGGCATAAGCACCTGAGAAATAGCATGAATTACACCATTTGAGGCTTTGATGTCAGCCTTGATTACTTCAGCATCATTTACATAAATTTTGCTATCTTTAATGATGACATGCAGCGACTGCCCTTGGGCAGTAGGTAGCATTCCTTCTTTTATTTTATCAGAGGTAAGATTGTCGCTTACTATGGCATAAAGGAGCATAACCTTTAACTGTTCTGGGTTGGCTATTAAAGCGTTTAATTGTTCTTTAGGTACAGCCTCAAATGCTTCGTTAGATGGTGCAAATATAGTAAATGGACCGTGTCCTTTAAGGACATTTATCAAATCGGCTTTTTTTAACAAAGAAATGAAGATAGAGAAATCTTTATTATCTGAGGCTACTTGAATAATATCCATCTTAGCTGCATTAGCTGATGTCCATATAAAAAAAACAAAGAACAAGGTGATTAAGTGACGCAGTTTTTTCATAATGCTATTCTCCTTTAGATCTATTGGATCAATAGCCTATAGTGGGGTTTCGAAGGAGTCTTAGTGATCAGTCTAGTATAAAAAAAGTTAGTTATCTTAATTTATCTATAGGGTCTAATTCCAATAGGCTCACAATTTAAGTAGAATGACAATCATTTTATGGATTTGGGGTAACTATGACAGTTAAAGCACATACTATTGATCTGGCGCAAGTGGGCATGCGTGATCTGGAACAAGTTGGTGGTAAGAACTCTTCACTTGGTGAAATGATTAGTCATTTATCGTCAGCCGGTGTTGCTGTTCCAGGTGGTTTTGCTACTACAGCTGATTCATTCAGAGAGTTTTTATCTCATGCTGATCTGGATAAAAAAATATACGAACAATTATCTGCTCTAGATATAGAAGATGTATGTCAATTAGCTATAGTAGGAAAACAAATCAGGGACATGATTATAAATACCCCATTTACTCCTGAGTTTGAGCAGGCAGTGCGTCTTGCTTATCAAAAACTGGCGCAACAAATTGGCCATGATGATTTTAGTGTAGCTGTACGTTCCTCTGCGACAGCGGAAGACTTACCAGATGCTTCTTTTGCTGGACAACAAGAAACCTTCCTCAATGTGAAAGGTATTGACGCAGTACTGGGGGCAATAAAGCATGTTTTTGCTTCGTTATTCAATGATAGGGCTATAGCATATCGGGTTCACCACAATTTTGCTCATAGTGAAGTGGCCTTGTCCGCAGGTATCCAACAAATGATTCGTAGTGATTTAGCTGCTAGTGGCGTTATGTTTACTATGGATACTGAATCAGGGTTTAATGATGTAGTATTTATTACTTCGTCTTATGGCTTAGGTGAGATGGTGGTGCAAGGAGCAGTAAATCCAGATGAGTTTTATGTTCATAAGCCAGGGGTTAGGGCTAATAAACCTGCTGTAATTCGTAAAAACTTAGGATCAAAAGCTTTGAAAATGGTCTATTGTGATGATCCCACTCTTGATAGACGCGTTAAAACAGTCGATGTGAACGTTAAAGAACGGTTATTGTTTTCTTTAACAGAGAAAGAAATAGAGCAACTCGCACAACAAGCATTAATTATAGAAAAACACTACGGCCGTCCTATGGATATTGAGTGGGCCAAAGACGGGATAGATGGTAAATTATATATCCTACAAGCTCGCCCAGAAACTGTGAAAAGCCGAGACAACAAACAAGTATTGGAACGATATACCCTACAAAAAAGAGGTACGGTTTTAGCGGAAGGTCGTAGTATCGGTCAGCGAATTGGTCAGGGTAAGGCTCGAGTGATTAAAGACATTAGCGAAATGCATAAGGTTCAACCAGGGGATGTATTAGTCTCTGACATGACTGATCCTGATTGGGAGCCTGTAATGAAGCGTGCCTCTGCTATTGTGACTAACAGAGGTGGCAGAACCTGCCATGCTGCAATTATCGCTCGGGAATTGGGTATTCCTGCCGTCGTGGGATGTGGTGATGCTACCAAAACAATCAAGGATGGAGATGAAGTCACTGTAAGTTGTGCTGAAGGTGATGCAGGTTTTGTTTATGCTGGTATTTTACCTTTTGAACGAGTCAGCCTTGATATCGATACCATGCCTGAATTACCAATGAAAGTGATGTTGAATGTGGGTAATCCTGAGCGAGCGTTTGCATTTCAGTCAATACCTAACTCTGGTGTTGGTTTAGCTCGTCTGGAGTTTTTGATATCAAATACCATAGGAATTCATCCTAGAGCCTTATTGGCTTTTGATACTCTGGAAGATCAGGATCTCAAAAAATTTATTGTTGAAAAAACTGCTGCTTATGCTTCTCCTGTGGAATATTACATTGAGCGTTTGAAGGAGGGGATTGCCACCATTGCAGCCGCTTTTTACCCAAAACCAGTTATCGTAAGATTGTCTGATTTTAAATCCAACGAATATGCGAATCTGGTTGGCGGAGCCTTATATGAGCCTCATGAAGAAAATCCTATGTTAGGTTTTAGAGGCGCCTCTCGTTATGTTTCTCCGTCATTCGAAGAGTGCTTTGCTCTGGAATGTAAAGCCGTGAGACGGGTTCGTGAAGATATGGGATTAACTAATGTAGAAGTGATGATTCCTTTTGTCAGAACCGTTTCAGAAGCGGGTGATGTCATTCAAGTCTTGAAACAACACGGGCTTGAACGAGGGAAACATGGGTTACGCGTTATTATGATGTGTGAATTACCATCTAATGCGTTACTTGCAAATCAATTTTTAAAATATTTTGATGGATTTTCTATTGGTTCTAATGACTTAACTCAGTTAACTTTGGGGTTAGATAGAGATTCTGGTTTAGTAGCAGCACAATTTGATGAGCGTAATGATGCGGTTAAGGCTTTATTGCACATGGCCATATCTGCGTGCAAAAAAGAAAATAAATATATAGGTATTTGTGGGCAGGGGCCTTCAGATCATCAAGATTTTGCTCAGTGGTTGATGAAAGAAGGGATAGATAGCGTTTCTTTAAATCCTGACTCCGTATTAGAAACTTGCCTGTTTTTAGCAAAGCAATAATCTTATTGTGTAGAGGGCATAGCATCATGCATCGTTTCAAATGGTGGTTAACTTTATTTGGTCTATGTCCTACGCTTGCCTTTGCTTCTGACATTGGTGACCATGGCGATCCTATTTCTTCAGTGATTTTAGGTGTCACTACTATTTTTTTCTTTGCTATTATCGGTCGTTATATAGCGAGGCGTCTTAATCAACCCGGGGTTTTGGGTGAGCTCTTGATGGGGGTTTTGATAGGGAACTTGTGTTATTTTTTCGGCTCCCAGTTAATCATTATTTTGCGTGAAGGCTCTTCAATTTTTAATATAATGAAAGAGTTGTTAGAAGGCATTTCATTAAATCAGGCAGTAAGTTCTTCTATTTCTAATCCTTTTTATGCTCAACAAGTCAGTAAAGTGCTTAGTGGTTCCAATGGAACTGAATACCTGAAAATTGCTTATACTGTTGATATTTTTTCACGATATGGAGTTATTTTTTTATTGTTTATGGTAGGCCTGGAGAGCTCCGTAGATGAGCTCAAACATACTGGTCGAGAATCCATATTAGTTGCTGTCGTTGGGGTTATTGCTCCAATGCTTTTGGGATTTGGCGTTGCCTACTTGTTGATGCCGGATGCCAGTTATCATGCTGATTTATTTGTTGCAGCAACTTTAAGTGCCACCAGTATAGGAATTACCGCACGTGTTTTATCTGAGATGAATAAACTTCGAACTAGAGAAGCACGAACTATTCTTGGTGCTGCTATGATTGATGATATATTGGGTTTAATTATATTAGCTGTGGTGAGCAGTATTGTGATTAGTGGTACTGTGGATGTAGTCATTGTAGTGCGTATCATTGTTTATTCGTTGCTCTTTTTTATAGGTGCTTTATGGTTCGGGCCTATTATTTTACGTCAATCAGCTCACTTTTTTCGCTTTCTTGAACCTTGGGAGTCCAAATTATTTATTTCCTTCCTTTTTATTATGGTTTTAGCCTGGCTGGCTTCATTTATTCAACTCGCTGCCATTATTGGTGCTTTTGCTGCGGGGGTTATTCTTCATGATGGCTATTTTAAATCGACTACCACTTATCAAAAAGAAGAGCGCAGTATTAGCCATTTAGTATCCCCATTAGAATCTATTTTAGCGCCTATGTTTTTTATTGTGATAGGCATTCAAGTAAAATTAGAAACATTTTTTGATTGGAATGTCATTATTTTAGCAAGTGGATTGGTTTTGGCCGCCATTTTAGGAAAATTGATTAGTGGTCTGGGAGCAAACCGTAATGATGATCGTTTATTAATAGGGATAGGAATGTTGCCTCGTGGAGAAGTAGGATTGGTTTTTGCTTCTATTGGTCGAAGCTTAGGAGTGATTTCTGATAATTTATTTTCTGCCATTGTTTTGATGATAATGATTACTACCTTTATTGCACCACCTTTATTAAAGGCTCGTTATGCCTACAAAAGGAGATTAAAGCATGAACATTAATCCATCGCAGGTTTCGTCTGATGTACAACATGCTCTGTTGGAAGATGTTGGTAATGAAGATGTTACAGCTGCTTTATTGCCACCCCATCTTGTTGTAGAAGCAGAAATAATTTCTCGTGAGCCTATGCTGGTGTGTGGGCAGCCATGGGTTGATGAAGCCTTTCGGCAGATAGATAATAAAATTGAGATTGAGTGGTTAGTTGCCGAGGGAGATTGGCTATCAAGTCCTAGTACTTTATGTATCATTCATGGTACTGCAGGTACTATTTTAACAGCCGAACGTACGGCATTAAATTTTTTACAAACACTTTCAGCAACAGCAACACAAACACATTTCTATGTACAAAAACTTAAGGGAAGTCATACGCGATTATTGGATACACGTAAGACTATACCTGGCCTTAGAAGAGCGCAGAAATATGCTGTTCGATGTGGTGGAGGTGTAAATCACAGGATGGGTTTATATGATGCCTTTTTAATTAAAGAGAATCATATTAAAGCTTGCGGTTCGGTGGCTCATGCAATTGCTTTAGCCAGGCAAACGCATAAGCATCTTTTAGTAGAAATAGAAGTTGAGAGTCTAGTTCAATTACGAGAGGCTTTTGAAGCACATCCCGATAGGATACTATTAGATAATTTTAGTCAAGCCATGTTAGAAGAGGCTGTTAAAATGAATCAGCCTAAATACTGTGAATTGGAAGCATCTGGTGGAATTAACATAGATAATATTGCAGAAATAGCGAAGTCAGGTGTGGATTTTATTTCGGTAGGCGCAATTACTAAATCAATTAAAGCCATAGACTTAAGTTTATTGGTGAGGGAAGTATTATGACGTCAAGTATTGTTTTTACCGGCGGAGGTACTGCTGGTCATGTGACTCCTAATGTGGCGTTAATTAATGAGTTGAAACAAGAAGGTTGGAATATTGATTACGTCGGCTCTGTTGATGGAATTGAAAAGGGAATGATTCAAGCTATTGGTATCCCATTTCACTCCGTAAGTAGTGGTAAACTACGCCGTTATTTTAGCTTTAAGAATTTACTAGATCCCTTTAAGATCATTTTTGGGATTATGCAATCTTTTTGGTTGTTTTATAAATTAAAACCCGATGTAGTATTTTCTAAAGGTGGTTTCGTAGCATTTCCCGTGGTGGTTGGTGCCTGGTTACATCGCATTCCTGTAGTCGCCCATGAGTCTGATATGAGTCCAGGGCTTGCCAATCGCTTGTCTTTTCCCTTCGTTAATAAAATATGTTTGACGTTTGATGCAGGGAAAAAACATTTTAAGAATCAGGATAAAATAGAAGTCACGGGAACTCCTATTAGACAACAGTTATTTACTGGTAATAGTGTCAAAGGCCGTGATTTATGTGGCTTTAACGAGGAAAAACCTTGTCTTTTAGCTATAGGGGGGAGTTTAGGTGCTGGATCAATTAATCAGAGCATAAGAAAAGCTCTTCCTCAATTGACTAAGGATTTTCAGATTATTCATATTTGTGGTAAAGGAAAATTAGATAATTCTTTAAATGGGATACCAGGCTATTGTCAATTTGAATATGTGAATGACGAATTGGCTCACTTATTTGCTGCTGCTTCAGTAGTGATTTCGCGCGCCGGTGCTAATTCACTTTATGAAATATTAGCTCTAGGTAAAGCGCATATTTTAATTCCCATCTCTTCTCAAGTGAGTCGTGGCGACCAAATTCAAAATGCTCAATATTTTCAGAAATTAGGTATTAGCGTGGTGATTCAAGATCAGAATTTGAATGCAGATACATTATTAAATGCCTTGCAGGAAGTCATGGTGAATAAAAAGGATATTGATAATAAAATCAAAGCATTAAATATTGAATCTGCCGCCGATAAAATTGTGGCTATTATCAAGGAGCAAGCCCATGTTCAATCCCCAAGGACTGTATGAGTTCATCAGCCAGCAATGGCAAGAGGAAATACTGCCAAGTTTATGTGATTACATAAAGATTCCTAATAAATCACCTCATTTTGATGCTTTATGGCAAGAACATGGGCATATGGAACAGGCCGTAAATCATATTGCTGACTGGTGTAGAGCACACGCTCCTAAAGGAATGAAATTAGAGATTGTGCGATTGGAGGGACGTACACCTTTAATCTTTATGGAAATACCCGGACAAATTGCTGAAACGGTTCTTCTTTATGGCCATCTGGATAAACAGCCGGAAATGACAGGGTGGCACGAGGATTTGCATCCATGGAAGCCTGTATTCAAAGATGGTCTTTTATACGGACGTGGAGGCGCTGATGATGGCTATTCAGCCTATGCCTCTTTAACTGCTATTCGTGCTTTGGAAGAACAGGGGTTGCCTTTCCCTCGTTGTATTTTAATTATTGAAGCGTGCGAAGAAAGTGGTAGTTATGATTTGCCCTATTATATTGAGCTATTAAAAGAACGAATTGGTAAGCCTGCTTTAGTTATTTGCCTTGATTCAGGTGCAGGTAACTATGAGCAATTGTGGATGACTACCTCTTTACGTGGCAATGTAGTCGGGGAGTTGTCTGTTGAATTAATTAGCGAAGGCATTCACTCTGGTAGCGCAAGTGGTATTGTTGCCGATAGTTTTAGAGTAGCCAGACAATTAATTAGTCGTATTGAGGATGAGACCACTGGTGAAATAAAATTGCCTGAGCTTCATTGTGATATTCCCCATGAAAGAACAAAACAGGCACTTCAGTGCGCGCAAATCTTAAACGAACAAGTTTATAGCGAGTTTCCTTGGCATCAAAAGGTTGAGCCTGTCATTGAAGACAATCAGCAACTGATTTTGAATAGAACATGGCGTCCTGCACTGACCGTAACGGGAGCAGATGGTTTTCCCTCCATTGCTAATGCTGGGAATGTAATGCGTCCCAAAACTGCCCTCAAGTTGTCTATGCGAATTCCTCCATTAGTCGACCCTAAGAAAGCAGTGAGTGCTATGCGCGATGCCCTGATTAAAAATCCTCCTTATAAAGCTAAAATAGCTTTTAATGTAGGGGATGGTTCGCAAGGATGGAATGCACCACAATTATCGACTTGGTTGGAGCAAGCCGCGCATGATGCGTCAATGACTTATTATAAAAAGCCAGCGGCCTATATTGGAGAGGGGGGAACTATTCCTTTTATGGGAATGTTGGGGGAGCGATTCCCTGAAGCTCAGTTTATGATTACGGGAGTATTAGGCCCTCGTTCTAATGCTCATGGACCTAATGAGTTTCTCCATTTAGACATGGTGAAAAAATTAACCTCTTGTGTTTCTTATGTTTTATATAGTTTTTCAAAGACAAAGTCCGAATAAAAAATTAGAAATTTCCATCAAGAAGGCCTCTCTTTCGAATCCCCGCGGCATCGATCGCGGGGGCACATAGGTTAACCATAGCAATTGTGATTAGTACGTTTTAGACATTCAGCCTAATAACCTTTTGTTTCTAATGAAAAAATAATTAAAAATATTATCGACAGTTATTAAAAATACTGGAATACTTACACATAGCTCTGGAACGAGCTATTTAGTCCAACAATTAGGAGAAAAATTATGAAAGCAAAATACCTTGCTTTGTGTTTGTCGTTATCTGTAATAATTCCATCTGTTCACGCTGTGAGTAGTCAAAATGCTTCTCCTCCAAAACAAGCGGCAGTAGTCAAAAATAAAATCGATCTCAATAAAGCAGACCTATCCACTCTTACTGGTTCATTTAAAGGAATAGGAAAAAAGCGAGCTGAAGCAATTGTTGCTTATAGGGAGAGTCACCACGGCTTCAAATCTATTGAAGAACTAGCCTCAGTTAAAGGCTTTGGCCAACACTTTATTGATGTTAATAGAGAAAAACTAAACGAAGTATTTACGATTAATTGACGGAGGTTATTTGTTATCCGGTGATACAGCGTGAACACTCAATGGCGTCAAATTGAGGTGTAGGTCGGGCCCTTTGGCCCGACCTACGTTATAAAAGCTTAAGTTGACACCATTGCGTGAACGGATACCATTTAAAGTAGGTTAATCGCCTTTATAAGAATTACGTCGTTCATATAACTCTTTGGCTTCATCTTCATTCTGCGTAGTGAGATTTTTACCGCCGCGTTTAGCTCGTCCTCGACTAGCTTCTCTCATAAAAAAAGCAAATTGATTTTCTCGTCTTGGACGTGGTAATGAATTTCCTTCAAGTTCCTCTTTAATTTGTTCTGTACTAAAGTCTTGTTCACTTTCATCATCAGAGTTCTCATAACTGAATCGTTCTGTTTTTTCTAACAAACTTCCGCGTGTATAGCCCACAAGACTAGCTCTGTGCCAATTAGGCATTTTCTTTGATTGTGCTCCTTTAGATAAAATAAATGGTTCTTTACTATCAAGGGGAACTATGGGTGTATTAGCATGGACTATATTTTCAAAATCAGCAATTAAACAATCGCCTTGTTCCACATCGAATCCAATGCCATATTCAGGTAAAATAGTATATCCCCCTGAATAACGTTTTTGTTGACTACCATAAAAGCAGCTTAAAAATCCAAATCGCTTTCCAGGGAATTTATTTCTATCCTTATGGGCCGATGTTTGCTTATCATAATTAAACTCTACAGCACAGGTAATTTTTGAGTTTGGAAAAATGATATACTCTTATAAGGGGCTCATTGCAGTTTCGCAATAAGAGAATTCTTCAGGTGCCACTCGTTGATAGACCTTTTCCAGATCTTCAATTGCTTCTCCAAGATAACTAATTGTTTCTATATTATAGGGATAACTAGTTGTTAAATTAGTCAGAGTAACGTTTTGCTGCAGTAATCCAAGAATTCCAAAAGGGGCAGATTGGGGGACCGTTTTCTTTTTATTTTTAGCATCAAGATGGAATGTGTTCGATTTGCTTTGTGCTCCCGCAGTTTGTAGTAATTCTAGGGTGACATTAAAAGCATATTTATTTATTCCTTCAATGGCAGATTGACGAACGCTCCCTTTTCTAAATGAAGCAATTAATCCTCCAGTGTCAATATCATAAATATCAGCATCTTTACTAATAATTCGACAATCAGTCGAATCAATCTTTTGCTCTAAAGGTACTGTACGACTTCGTTTTACACGAATAATTTCTACACTTTGTGGTGCAGAACTGGAATTTTCTTCCTGCTGTGGCAACATGGGTATTTTAGGGCAGTTGTCCAACATAAATTTACTTTTAATAGCGGGAGGAGAGGTATATTGCTGGGATAATTTGCTAAACTCACTTAAAACAAACTTCATAAAGTTATCATCTAGAGGTGGGAAATTAAGTTTTCTCAACTCATAATCAATCATCGCTGTTAATGGTCTTCTGGCTACACCGGTAATAATCGTTTCTTTAACAAAATGTGAAAATAAATAAGTGCTTTTGCCGCATATCTATATTCTTCGGGTTTTCCTTTACGATTAATTAAAGGCAAGTAATGGGCCTTAAGATATTCTTTACGCAAATCACGATTGGCATATTCCGGCACCCTTGGAAATGTATATTGTCCTCCAATAGGACTATTAGTGAATGAAATGCTTGTCACAGAAGCATATTGAGCAAGAGCTAATCCTTCTTCTTCTCCTTTAGGGCCAGGAAGTACGTTAGATCTCATTGCTCCTCTTGCTCTTCCATGAGTAGACGTGATGGGTGGTGTAATGTAGCTATTAGGAAAACGTTTGTATTTCTTAGTTTTCTCCTCCGGAGTACACTTTAAGCTTTTTACAATTTTTGGTGCCGTAGTTAATGACTCGTTATTCGCCAAATTATAACGAGATTGTAAACGAGATAAGATAGTGGGGCTAGGAGGTGTTTGGTTTAAGTCTCTTATCTCTTGAGCAATTTTTTCTATATTTTGCTTAATCGCTTCCTTTTGATTGGGGTTGAAAAGAGAGGGGCTGATGGCGATTTTGAATTGATGGATCTTGTTTTTCGTTCATAGCGTTTCGCAATATTTTTATAAGCCAAAAGGATATTATATTTAATTAAAATGGTCAATAAAAAATCACTTTTGTTAAATATACTACTTATTAGAAGTTTCAAATTGATTAGTCATTCGTTGTGTAGGTCGTCAATTGGTCGTCTGACTCACTTCATCTGTTGATATGACGAGACGCTCGTATGGTTTCATAAAATTGTACTGTTTAAATTTTATAACTTTATTTGTAATTCTTGCGATACAACTGTCGATTTTTACTCAAATATAGGATAAAGTACCCCCAAAAAAAGAACGAGGTAAGGCTGGTTATGTTCAGGAAATTAAGGGGCGTTTTTTCTAACGATTTGTCTATCGATCTTGGAACCGCCAATACGTTGATTTATGTAAGGGATAAAGGAATAGTTCTTAATGAACCATCCGTAGTTGCCTTGCGCAGTGAGTCTGGTCAGAAGCGTGTAGCAGCTGTTGGGCTTGAAGCTAAGCGCATGTTAGGACGAACCCCTGGGAATATTAATGCGATTAGACCAATGAAAGATGGGGTTATTGCTGACTTTTTCGTAACTGAGAAAATGTTACAACACTTCATTCATAAGGTGCATGAAAATAAATTCTTACGCCCCAGTCCCCGCGTTCTTGTTTGTGTTCCCTGTGGTTCTACTCAAGTTGAGCGTCGTGCGATTCGTGAATCAGCGATGGGGGCAGGTGCTCGCGAAGTATTTCTTATCGAAGAGCCAATGGCTGCTGCACTGGGTTCCGGAATGCCAGTTGAAGAAGCTAGCGGTTCTATGGTAGTAGACATCGGTGGTGGTACTACTGAGGTCGCAATCATTTCTTTAAGTGGTATTGTTTATCATCAATCAGTCCGCATTGGTGGTGATAAATTTGATGATGCTATTGTTTCTTATGTTCGCCGTAATTATGGAACATTGATCGGTGAAACGACAGCAGAGCGTATCAAACATGAAATTGGTTCTGCTTTCCCAAGCCGTGATTTATTTGAAATAGAAGTTCGCGGAAGAAACCTTGCTGAAGGTGTGCCTCGTAGCTTTACTCTAACGAGTGTTGAAATTTTAGAAGCCCTACAAGAGCCTTTATCGGGTATCGTAGGCGCAGTAAGAGCTGCTCTAGAGTTAGCCCCACCTGAATTAGCGGCTGATATTGCTGAGCGCGGTATGGTTTTAACTGGAGGCGGGGCGTTGTTGAAAAACATAGATACCTTGCTGATGGAAGAAACTGGCCTACCTGTATTAATTGCTGAAGATCCATTAACCTGCGTTGCTCGTGGTGGTGGTAAAGCTTTAGAAACCATGGATTTACGCGGCGGTGATTTCCTCTCAACAGAATAAGGCGCATGAAAGATTATTTAGAAAAAGAGGGCATAGTCCTATAGGATTTGCTACTGCCCTTGTTTTTTCTATTTTTCTTATGTTTGCTGATTACCATTACAAATATTTAGATATTGTTAGAAATGGTTTTTCTTTAGTTGTTTCTCCTCTGCAATACGCGGTTGATTATCCTGTCCGCGTTGTTGGATGGGTACAATCCCTTGTTAGCGCCAAAAAAGCGTTGATCGATGACAATATGCGTTTGCGTTATCAGCAAACGATGTTAGAAGCGGAATTACAGAAGTTATTGGTGATTCAGAAAGAAAATTCACAATTGAAAGAATTATTATTGACCTCTTCAAAAGCGGATATGCGTGCTATGGCGGCACAAATTCTTGCTGTTGATACCAGTCGTGCTCGTCAGATTGTCGTTTTAGATAAAGGCAAGCGTGATGGTGTTTATAGCGGTCAGCCTGTTTTGGATGCCAAAGGAGTAATGGGACAAGTTATAGATGTAGGTCCAATGACTAGTACTGTATTATTGATCTCCGATTCTAAAAGTGCAGTTCCTGTACGTAATAATCGTACAGGTGAGCGAGCTATTCTTGTCGGTACTAATAGCATGGAACAATTATCATTAATTAACTTACCTAAAACGTCCTCCATAAAAGCTGACGATGTGTTAGTTACCTCGGAGTTAGGTAGACGATACCCTGAAGGTTATCCTGTGGGGCGAGTATTGGAGGTTAAAAGTCTTCCTGGTGACGACTTTGTTAAAGTTATTGTAAGTCCTATAGCATTGCTCAATAAAAATAGATTAGCCTTACTGATTTGGCCTGATCTGGAGCAAGAGCAATTAACTGCTCAAATTAATGAGCGTCTGAATGCAGAGGGGGTAGTTGAATGATTAGCCTCCGTTTGCGGCTTTTAGTAGGGGTTATTGGTGCATTAGTTCTATCTATTTTACCTATGCCTGAGTTAATTTCTGCTTTTCGTCCTCCTTGGGTCTTGTTGTTGGTTTTATATATAGAATACTTTTTACCTGGTATCTTCAAGTTAACTGCTTTATTAATCATAGGATTACTCTTAGATGCCTTGCTTTCTACAGTGATAGGCGAACATTCATTTGCTTTATTACTAGTAACCTGGATTGCATCGACTAAATCAAGGCGATTTCGGTTCTTTTCAATGGTACAGCAAATTTGCTTAGTAGGTTTCTTTTGTTTCTTCTATCAGTCGATTATTTCTTTTATTGATGCTTTATTAGGTTTTAATTACAGCTTATTTATGCCTTTTGCAAGTGCTGCATTAAGCATGTTTCTTTGGCCTTGGATTCGGCTGTTGGGGGATGGTTCTTTATTAATTCGCCCCAATTATCATTAAATTATTTGTTCATGATTCACTGTCAGGGAACGGTCTTATCGGATTTAGTTAGAGATCGATCTACAACGAAGGGGGTAGGGGCTTGCTTGTTTTTCGCGCGAAAAATAAACGTCCCTTCGCCACCCGGGCAAGGGCCCGGCCTACTAAGCTCTTACAGTGTCACAACTTGTCTTTAGCCTGAACAGTTATTAATTTATACTCCCCAGGTTGTAAGTTACCAAGCTCCCAAACTCCAATTTTATGCCTTACCAGTCTTAAAGTAGGGCAACCAATAGCGGCAGTCATTTTTCGCACCTGATGGTTTTTTCCTTCTCTCAATATAATTTCTAACCAAGAGGTGGGAATCGTTTTTCTAAAGCGAATTGGAGGATTACGTGACCAAAGAAGAGGTTCATCAATTAAATGAACTTCGGCAGGAAGAAAGGAGAGGTCCTTAAGTTTTAATCCCTTTCTTAAAATTTCAAGATCTGCTTCAGAGGGTACTCCTTCCACTTGAACCCAATAATGTTTTTTCTTATTAAATTTAGGATGGGTTAGTTTGTGTTGTAGAGCGCCATCGTCAGTTAGCAATAATAAACCTTCACTGTTTTTATCCAAGCGTCCAGCAGCATAAACATTGGATATTTTAATAAATCCAGCAAGAGTATGCTCAGGAATATCCCCGGAAAATTGAGTTAAAACACCATAGGGTTTGTTAAAGAGGATTAATTGGGTCATACAACTAGGATAAATCATTATTTAAGTGCTTATGGTAGAAGGAATAAGAGCTAGATGCAATAAGGCAAAATATACTGGTGATGCAAGAGGTCTAATAATTAAGTCCAATTTGTTTTTTAAAACGTATCACTATACAATGGCACAAATTTATTCTTTATGGTGAAATTTCCCATGAAATACTTAATTCCTTTGTTGCTTATTTTAGTTCAAACTGGATGTGCAATAAATCATAAAGTCATGGTTGGCGATGAGAAGGTAGTAATTCAGCAAACGGTAGTGGGAAAAAAAGGTAAGAACTTTGTTCACGTGCATCATAATGAGCAAACTGCATTAAAAGCCGCTAAAACTGTCGTCAATAGAGACGGGGGGAGTTTGATTACCCTCGTTCATTCTGGTGGGCGTAATATAGTATTCCATTTAAACAACAAGAGATATGAATTTGATCCAAATCGTATTTATACTGATAACGGGATTAAAAAGACACTCACTCAGTTTGGCGCCTATAGCCCTGAAGCGCATCAAGAAGTGAAAAAACTATCGACAAAGATTAAACAATTACTACCCAAAGGCAAGATAATTGCGGTGCATAACAATTCATCTTATTCCTTAAAGGATTATTTGCCTGGGCATGAATTAGCTCACGATGCTAAAGCTTTGTATATGGACCCTAATAATTATTTTAGAAACTTTTATTTGGTAACCAAGTTCACTGATTATCTGCGATTAAAAATGGAAGGTTTTAACGGTATTTTACAGAAACCATCCGCTACCGATGATGGTTCTTTATCTATTTATCTTGCACGACGAGAATACATTAATGTTGAAGCAGGTTTTGATCAATTAGCTGAGCAAATTAAGATGCTACAACGTGCCTAAGCAATCGTAAGTCAGGAAACAAATTGCCCGACATTGAGCTTCTAAAATAGCACAAACTTTTTCGTGTATGTGCAGTTCGAACGGTTGTTCCCTGTTACTATTGAGTGTAACCATGCAGGCTCCATTCCTTCACAGTCGCTGCTCGGATTGATTATCAGCGCCTCATCCGAGCAGCGCGTGTCAGCAAGCGGTTAATGGTCGTGAGGGTTAGGGAGAGGGGAGTTTATCCGATCTCTTCCTTGGTCCAGTGAAAAACGCTCATTGATTGTCTGTTTTGTGGACTATTAAAGCACTTTAAAAAAATCACTAAATTTTCTATGCGGTCTTTTAAATTCCTATTTGGGATTCCCTCTTATCACATGCTATGATAATCCTCTCTAAATTTTCGGAGTAGTCAATGACATACGATAAAATCAAAGTACCCGCTCAAGGCGAAGCTATTACAGTTGCAGCTGATCATTCTCTTCGTGTACCTAATAACCCGATTATTCCTTTTATTGAAGGTGATGGTATTGGCGTTGATGTAACCCCCCCTATGATTCGTGTTGTTGATGCAGCAGTCGAAAAAGCTTATGGCAGTAAGAGAAAAATTGCCTGGATGGAAGTTTATGCCGGGGAAAAAGCAACTAAAGTGTATGGTAGCGATCAATGGTTACCCAAAGAAACTTTAGACGCAATGAAGAAGTTTATTGTGTCCATTAAAGGTCCATTAACTACTCCTGTTGGCGGCGGTATTCGTTCATTGAACGTGGCCATTCGTCAGGAAATGGATCTCTATACCTGTTTACGTCCTATTCGTTATTTTAATGGGGTACCTAGCCCAGTCAGAGAGCCTTGGAAAACAGATATGGTGATTTTTAGAGAAAACTCTGAAGACATTTATGCGGGCATTGAGTGGCAGGCAGATACTACTGAAGCTAAAAAAGTAATCCAATTCCTTATTAAAGAAATGGGTGTTAAGAAAATTCGCTTCCCTGAGCACTGTGGCATAGGGATTAAGCCAGTTTCTAAAGACGGTACTACTCGTTTAGTAAAAGCGGCAATTCAATATGCTATTGATAATGATAAACAAACAGTTACTTTGGTTCACAAAGGTAACATTATGAAATTTACCGAAGGGGCATTTAAAGATTGGGGATATCAAGTGGCCCGTGACTTCTTTGGCGCCAAAGAATATGAAGGTGGTCCATGGCTAGAGTTCAAAAATCCTAAAACAGGCAAGCAAATCATTATTAATGATGTAATTGCTGATGCATTTTTACAACAAATTCTTCTAAGACCAGAAGATTACAGCGTCATTGCTACCTTAAATTTAAACGGCGATTATATTTCTGATGCCTTAGCAGCCCAAGTGGGAGGTATTGGTATTGCTCCAGGAGCAAATATTAGTGATGACGTTGCTGTATTTGAGGCTACTCATGGAACTGCACCAAAGTATGCCGGTAAAGATAAAGTAAATCCAGGATCAATTATTCTTTCCGCTGAAATGATGTTACGTCATATGGGCTGGAATGAAGCAGCTGATCTAATTATTAAAGGCATGGAAGGGGCTATTAACGCTAAAACAGTTACTTATGATTTTGAGCGCGGCATGGAAGGTGCTACTTTAGTTAGCAGCTCTGGTTTTGGCGATGCGGTGATTAAACATATGTAATTTCTAGCTTTATGGTAACTATTCATTTAAATGAACTTTTTTGATGAATAGTTACACTTCCTTCATTTGCCATAATCAAGATCAGGTTAATCTTGGTATAATTAAATAAATTGCGATAAATTTACAATTGAGTGGGTTGTATCTAATCAATATGCTATGGATTATTTCAATAGCTAAATATTTATTTAAAAATAGTTAATTTTACTGGCCAAATGTGTGTAGGGAGTCTATAAAAATAGTAAGAGGTTGTATGTTATGAGCGGGCAAAATTTAGAGGAAATTGTAAGACATGCTATATCTGAGACAAAAAATCGTACAGATATAAAAATGCCAAGAAAGTACAAAGTTATATTGCTCAATGATGATTATACACCAATGGATTTTGTGGTAGAGGTACTGAAGCATTTTTTTCATCTCAATGAGGAAAATGCCGTTCAGGTAATGTTACAGGTTCATTTTCAAGGGAAAGGTGTATGTGGGGTATTTACCCGGGATATAGCAGAAACAAAAATTGCCCTCGTTAATGAATACGCCAGAATGAATCAACATCCATTGCTATCTAGCATGGAACCCGAGTAACTGGTGGTGTGGGCCGGAAAGGAGCAACGACAATGTTAAATAAAGAACTAGAATTCACCTTGAATCTAGCTTTCAAGGAAGCAAAAGAGAAGCGTCATGAGTTTATGACTGTAGAACATTTGCTGTTGTCATTGCTTGATAATCCGTCAGCAGGTAATGTGCTGCAAGCGTGTGACGCTAATATTGAATCTTTACGACGTGATTTGATTGAGTTTATTGATGAAACGACTCCAAGAATTCCCGAGGACGAGTTAGATAGAGAAACTCAGCCAACTCTTGGTTTCCAACGCGTTTTACAACGTGCGGTTTTTCATGTTCAATCTGCTGGAAAAACTGAAGTTACTGGAGCAAATGTACTCGCTGCAATTTTTAGTGAGCAAGAGAGTCAAGCAGTATACTTTTTACGTCGTGAAAACATAACTCGTCTCGATGTCATTAATTATATTTCTCATGGTGTTTCTAAATATCAAAATAATGACATGCATGACCATATGAATTCTTCTATGGACGAGGAGATGATGTCAACTGAAAGTAATGAGTCTCCACTTGATAGTTATTGCACCAACTTAAATCGACGTGCGAAACAAGGAAAGATTGATCCTTTAATAGGTCGTCATGAAGAAATACAACGGACTATACAAGTGTTGTGCAGACGTCGTAAAAATAACCCTTTACTTGTTGGAGAGGCTGGAGTAGGTAAGACAGCTATAGCAGAAGGATTGGCACGACGTATCGTTGATGGTGAAGTTCCTGAGGCAATCCGTGGCTGCATTGTTTATTCACTAGATCTCGGCGCACTTTTAGCTGGAACTAAATACCGTGGAGATTTTGAAAAACGTCTCAAAGCGGTTTTAAAACAACTAGGACAACAAGACGGCGCAGTTTTATTTATTGATGAAATTCACACGATTATTGGTGCTGGTGCTGCTTCTGGCGGCGTTATGGATGCTTCTAACTTGATTAAGCCTTTATTGGCCAATGGGGAATTGAAGTGCATAGGTTCTACAACTTATCAGGAATATAGAGGTATTTTTGAAAAAGATAGAGCATTGGCTAGACGCTTCCAAAAAATAGATATTGCTGAACCGAGCATTGATGAGACTTTTGAAATATTAAAAGGATTAAAAGGCCGCTTGGAAGAGCATCATGGAGTGAAATTTTCTATTGCTTCACTAAGATCTGCTGCAGAATTATCTGCCAAATACATTAATGATCGATTTTTACCTGATAAAGCAATAGACGTAGTTGATGAGGCAGGTGCTTATCAGAATTTATTAACGGCTAATAAGCGTAGGAAAATAATCAGTGTTACTGAAATTGAAAGTGTCGTTGCAAAAATAGCACGTATTCCAATTAAGAAGGTTTCTGTTCGCGACAAAGATACTTTGAAGAACTTGGAACGTGATTTGAAATTATTGGTTTATGGACAAGACCAAGCAATCACTGCACTTTCCTCAGCAATTAAACTAGGACGTTCAGGCCTTAGAGAGCCTCAAAAACCCGTTGGATGCTTCTTATTTGCCGGTCCTACTGGTGTGGGTAAAACAGAGGTAACTAGACAATTAGCTAATGTTCTGGGTATAGAGCTGCTACGTTTTGATATGTCAGAATATATGGAAAAACATACTGTTTCTCGCTTAATTGGAGCACCTCCTGGATATGTTGGTTATGACCAAGGGGGATTATTAACCGAAGCAGTAAGTAAACATCCTCATGCAGTTCTATTACTTGATGAAATAGAGAAAGCGCATCCTGATGTATTTAACTTGCTACTCCAAATTATGGATCATGGTACTTTAACCGATACTAATGGACGTCAAGCTGATTTCAGACACATCATTATGGTAATGACTAGTAATGCTGGAGCAACTGAAATTGTACGGAACTCCATTGGCTTTGCGTTGCAAGATAACAGTGGTGATGGTCTTGATGTCATCAAAAAGCAATTTAGTCCAGAGTTTAGGAATAGATTAGATGCTATTATCAATTTTGCTCCTTTAGATGCTGAGACTATTGGATTAGTAGTAGATAAATTCATCATGGAGCTGGATGAACAATTAAGTCATAAAGGAGTAACCTTTACTGTTGATAAGTCAGCTCGTGAATGGTTAATCGAGCACGGCTATGACAAAGTAATGGGCGCTCGTCCTATGGCTAGATTGATTCAAGAAAACATCAAAAAGCCACTAGCTGATGAGTTGTTATTTGGCAAATTAATACATGGTGGACATGTTACACTAAAAGTCAAAGATGGTAAGTTACATTTCGATAGTCAAGATCATCGTGAAGGGGTGTTTTAAGAGTCTTATGTAACTGAAGCTTGGATTAGTGTTTTTTTTAGAATAACCCAGGGATACCTGGGTTATTTTTTATATCGAATTTACGTTTAATATCACTGCTAACTTAATGACTGTAATTTAAGCTTTTATAATGTAGCTCGGGTCAAGGGCTTGACCTACTTCTAAGGTTGCCGTCATTTATGAACAGTTATCGTTAACTATGTTTGTTAGCCTCCAGATAGAGGGCGATTAGAAGAGAACTGTTCTTCCTCTTCTTCTTTTTCTGCCATATTCATTGTAGCTAGCATTTCTTCTAATTCATCTATTTCTGTTGTGAAGTGCTTGATTGCAGATGTAACTACTCTTTTTGTTTTAGCATCCTCTATTCGAGAAGTAGGAAACTGGTCTATTAAATCTAATTGTTTTTTGAAGTCTTTAATATAGCCTTTCTTTTCTTCTATCACAGCATGTGCCTCTATAAAAGAGAGGGCGGTCTTATTTACCGGCGAACTCCCGTCCTTTGATTTTCCTTGTTTGTTAGTAGATT
>DAIAOV010000280.1 GCA_027437055.1 Legionella sp.
AAAAGGAACTTTGACATGAATATCAAAAAGTATCTGCCATTGCGCAAAATCAAATGAATTAAGGTTAGTACGCATGAATATAGAGGCATTATTAACCAATAAATCCAGACGACCGGCCCAATCTATAATCGTTGTCATCATTTCAGCAGCAACATGATCTGCTGTTAATTCCCTTTGTAATATAAAGGCACTATTGAGGCGCTGGTTATTCAATTCAGCTGCAAGGGCATGGGCTTCATCCAAAGAAAAACGACAGTGAATCACTACGTTATATCCAAAACTATGCAATTTTTTAACAATGGCAGCACCAATACGCCTTGCTCCTCCAGTTACTAAAGCTACTTTCGCTTCTTGTTTGTTTGCCTGATTCAAGGTATGTTCCCCGTTTTTATCGTATTCTATTTAATTATGAGTTTAATACACACACTCCATGCTCATTTAAAGCATCATCATGAAATGCCCTTTGTGGAATTTATGCACCTGGCTTTGTACGCCCCCAATGAAGGCTATTATAGTT
>DAIAOV010000281.1 GCA_027437055.1 Legionella sp.
ATGAGTTACCTAAAGAATTAAAAATACAAGTATCTCCAAGAAGGTTGGATTATGCTATTCAAATATATCAAGCAGAAGGTGATTTACGAGATGTATTGATTAGCTCAAGTAATATCAAAAAACTTGAAGAATACATTAAAGAAATGAATAAAGGTTTAGAATTATCTCTTTTAGTGAAAAAAAATGAAGAAGAACTTAAAATATTTTTTAATTTAGAAAATACTATTCGTTATGGTGAACAAATTTTGCAAAATAAAAAATTTTCTAATTTAGTAAAATATTTTCATAAAGATTTTGTAGAAAGTAATATTCAAATGAAAAATGGCTCAAAGTTAACTAAATTATTAATTAAAGAAGCTATTAAAAATCATGATTTTTATCAATCTTTAGAAAAAGAATCACAAAATATCATCAATTCTGTCAAAAAAAACAATGGCTTAATTAGTCATATTCAAATAGATTATGCTATTGAACAATCATTAACAACTATAGTTCATTCCAATATCGGAAGAAGTG
>DAIAOV010000282.1 GCA_027437055.1 Legionella sp.
GATGGTTTCTAAATCCAATACCGTGGCATAAAACACCTGAGGCCTAGTGCTTTTTCGCTCGTTATAAGTGGTGGGGACTCGTTGTAACACGCGATAATCTGGATGTTCTTGCACTAAACGTAACGCCTGCTCCATCATAAAGTAACTCAAAATCATGTACAAAGCGTTATTATCAGTGAATCATGAGCCTACTGTCTATATAGAATAGAGTTCGTCTCCTGATAAGCGCATGAAGCATTTAAGATAAGTACTTCAATCAACGCAACAAGGTCGGGTACAAAAGAGTACATAGAGCAACAAGGACTCATAGGATATTTAAGGAATTTCGTGCTTGTGCACAGCGACAATACATGATGGGCCATGCCTGCCCTGTAGGACATCCTGTCGATTGAAGCTGCGCCAAACCATTTCAGTATAATCACTATTTGAAATAGTGACAGGAGTATGCGGCTCATTGCCCTGTAAGAGATTTCTTATTTTATTGTTGTATCAAGCGTGTGGCGCCCTCCTCT
>DAIAOV010000283.1 GCA_027437055.1 Legionella sp.
GTAGAATATATCTACATGTGTTAAAGCTGCCGAATAAGTTAGTATTTATTACTTCCAACCATTTATCCGGATCTGCTTTATGTGCAAAAGAATTATAAGATATTCCAGCTGCATTGATTAGCACTATCTTTCTATTTTTTAATTGCAGGGATTGTATCCAGAGTTCAACTTGTTCATAATTTGAAACATCTACTTTGTTCATATTATAACCAAGATTTAATTCTGGTTCAGTGTAATTATAAGTGCCAAAAATCGAGCATCCCTTTGAGAAAAAGTGGGTAGCTAAAAATTTTCCAATTCCTTTAGATGCTCCGGTAATTAAAATATCCATAGCATTATTAATTAGGGTCTGTCTGTAATATATAATTTATATGAATATCAGCTATTTATCCTTGGTTTTTCAAAATCTTCTTTGTATCTTGTTCTTGAATTAAAGATAGCTTTTACCATGAATTTATACAACGATTTAGTGTTAAAATTTGAAAAATCGGATTGGGCTAAGAACCC
>DAIAOV010000284.1 GCA_027437055.1 Legionella sp.
GGTTATCTATTGATTTTTTTTACGCTTTTATATACCCCTTTATCGGAATAAAGGCGCTTATTGTATTTTTTATGAGGAGACATAAGAAAAACTGTCCCCAACGTATATTCAATATCTTGGTTCGTCCGCTGCTAATTGGATCCCGTTATATCTTTCTATTTATTTGGCAAATGTTAATTGACTGACTTTAAATTATGCAAAATAATCTATCTAACCTTTAGGGTTCTTTTTAGCAAGCATTCATGATGATAAGCAATTTTCGCATACAAGCAATTAGGGGTAGCGACCCCATTCGTGTCAAAATTTACGGTTTGATATTCTCCATAATGAAATTTGTTAGTTTAACTCCCCTAATATCCACATTTTGTTGTTTTACAACTTTAAATCCTTTGGCTTCAAAAAATGGTTTTGCTGTAATGCTTACTTCAGCAAATATCCTCTTTAGATCCAAGTCATTTGCCTTCTTAAAGATTTCATTCATCAACGAAGAACCAATGCCAACGCCTT
>DAIAOV010000285.1 GCA_027437055.1 Legionella sp.
GTGTCTACTGCTTTCATCAAGCCTTCCAAAATAATTTCTCTTGCTAAATTTTTTTCATACAAAGTTTGTGTTCTTCTATAAATAACTTCATTTCTATGTTCAATAAAGTTTTCTAAAATATCTTTTAATCCTAATAATTTAGGCTCTCCATTCACAATAACGGTCGCATTATAATTAATAGACTCTTCTAATTGAGTTAAACCTAAAAGTTGATTAAATAATAAATCTGGCTGCACACCTTGTTTTAAATAAATAGCTAATCTAGTTCCATTTTTATCTGATTCATCTAAAACTTCATAAATTCCTTCAACTTCAACTTTCCCATATCTTGGATGTGTTTTGTTTGTAATAGGTGAAGCTAATTCCATTATTTTTTCTTTTAATCTTTCTTTATTAACTTGATAAGGTAATTCATAAATAACAATAACAGTTCTTCCATCAACAATTTCTTCACGCCATTTAGCACGAATTTTCATTTTTGCATTTCCCGTTAACCAAGCGTCTC
>DAIAOV010000286.1 GCA_027437055.1 Legionella sp.
ATTAGAAAATTATAATCTTTTGTAGAATTATTATATAATTTAATAAATTCTTGAGGTTTTAAATTTGAAAAGTTAAATTCATCTTCTAATATTTTTCTTGATGCTACATTCATCTGACCGCATATTAAATAATCAATATTAGAGCGTGCTTGTGCAGGTAACATATAAAGATATTGGCATAAGAAAATAGTACTTATCAAATAATGACGGCCTTTAGAATAAAGATTTTTGAATGCAGCAGTTTTTACAAATGGTTCATTACCTACATCATCACATATTAAAAGCACATTTTTCTTTTATCTTTTTCAGTATTAGAAATTTTATTTAATAACGATTTTATCCATTCTTCGCTTACCGTGTCATAAACATCTTTATCATTTACTAAACCTTTATAAAATTCATTAATTTTTTCAGTAGGACATATTAATATTATTTTTTCAAAATCATTTTTATGTTTATCTAAAAAATAGCGGGCTAGATATGATTTACCGGAACAAGTTTTA
>DAIAOV010000287.1 GCA_027437055.1 Legionella sp.
CTTGGACAATGTGTACATAGAGCGATTCTGGAGAAGCCTAAAGAGAGAGAAATTCTATCTGTATGAATACTCTTCGATCAGTGAATTAAAGAAGGATATTGCGGAATACATGGATTTTTATAATAATGCCAGACCCCATCAGTCATTAAAGAACAGGATCCCTTCGACCCTCTACTTTAATGAAGCGCCTTCGGCGGTTGTTGGTTTTTGATTTGGGGCTCTGCCCCAAGACCCCGGGATATTTGTGGACACAATGCAAAGATCTCAGGCTGCAGTGGTGGCTGAATAAATCAGCCACTGCATCGTGTCACGGTCATTGGCGTCCCCGCCTGTACCGTAGTTGTATTTTAACAGGTTAATAATGAACGGCTAGGATCTCCTAAAAAATTCTTTATTCCTGGTCTAGACATGGGGGTCATTATACGGTTTCAGCAATAGAAGCCATTGTACGGACAGATTCCAGCAAAGACGGCACGCTTACATCGACAGAGACTGATGATGTGT
>DAIAOV010000288.1 GCA_027437055.1 Legionella sp.
TATTTTGAGCATTTTTAGATTTACCGTTTCTAATAACCGATTCAATTTGAGCTAAGCGATAAAGATTATCAACAAGTTCTGAAAAATTAAAAGAAGATTGTTGAAAATTTTGTAAAAAATGAGAATATTGTAAGGTTAATTTTTTACAAAAAGATTTATATTCAGGTATTTGTAATCCAAAACGTATAGGAAATAAATCTTGAATCTTTATATTATTTTGCAACAGAAATAAATATTCAACAATATGACCCACACTTACCCAAGGATACTGATACATGTGTTTAGGCTTTAAAGTATAAGTATCTTGAATAAATATGTTTTCTTCCTTTAAAAAATAAACGAAAATGAAAATTTTTTTAAAAAATTGATAAACATTTGATTGTGAATCATCTAATAGGGAAGTTAACGACATAATAAGTTATTATAAAAAATTATTGTTTTTTAATAATTGTAGATATAATTCATTTTTTAATGGAATCCAATTTTTAAAATGATTATTATAA
>DAIAOV010000289.1 GCA_027437055.1 Legionella sp.
TTTGTTTTTACTCAACAATATATTAATTATAGATTAAAATCATATTATTTTAGTGATGTTGTTTTTAGAGCAATGAGACAAAAACCATCTATATTATCTAAGCTTTTAAGAAATTTTGGTATAAATATACCTATTGATATTATTTTTAATATTATCTATATATATTTTAATAAAAAAAAATAAATTTATATTATGAAAAAGATAATAAAAATTATTATATATATTTTTTTTTATATTAAAGAAATAATTATAATTATTTGGAATTCTTATTTTATATATCAAGATTATATTTTTGATAGATTTTTAAATATGAAAGAAGAATATTATATTTATATACTTATATTTTTAATTATATTTTTTTGTTTTTTATATTATTTATATTTAATAAATGATATTGATACTTTTACTAGTTTGATATTTTTTTATATATACATTATGGTTATTATTATTTTTGTATATTTTAGTTATTTTTTTTATTTATGTTTTTATAATTATACTTTTA
>DAIAOV010000028.1 GCA_027437055.1 Legionella sp.
AGCGTGAATACGTCAGGATAAAATGAAAAAGGATGTGCTTAAAGGGTTGCCCATTGATGGTGATGTTAAGCGAGTTCATGCACGTAAAATCAGACTGGCTTTGCTTACCTGGTTGAATATGTTGCCTGAAAATAACCGCTTGTTCGGCTCCAAAGGCAGCCCGCCAATCGCGAACCCGTCGTTGCAATGTACGTAAATGGCTTTGATTATATTGTTCTGGGGCACGTGCCATAAGATAATTAAGCAGTGTCTTGGCTTCTAGCCCTGGTGCACCCTCCAGCATTTTTGCAAGCTCCTCCCAAACATCAGAGAAAGCATCGACTCGGGTTTTCCAAGTATGTGGCTTGCTCATCTCTGATGGCAGTTGACCACTTTTAATATATTTCCTTGCTGTATTAGCTGACATTCCTGATTTTGCGGCAGACACTTCCTGGTTATGTTTTTTTAGTTTTTTCATGAGTAATTTTACCTGCTGATTGGTTATTGTCATTCGCCAAGAAGTCCCTTTGTCGATTTTTAAAAAAGACAATCTAATCAACTAATAATAGGTGACTAATAGAACTTTTGACTAACCAGCAGAAAGGGAAAATTTAGGGGGTAATTTTGCTTCTGAAAAAACGCAATTTTAATTGTCGCTACACAGAAGGCTTCTACTGTTGTTTTCTCCCTACCATCCAGAACTGCAAGTAATCTCACTTCGTCGTTACAACGGTAGCTGACTATGGTTACAAAATCACGATAGCCCTTCTTAAGACTGATATCATCAAGCCCAAGAATGCCAAGCTCATCAATCGTGTCAAAATCAACTTCTTCTTCAATATATTTATCAATTAATCCTTCCAAAGCGTGATAGTCAACATCCTCCTTTCTGCTCACATCGGCAACTGTAGAATTAATCAATTCAAATAAAAGATGCTGTTCATAAGGCCGCGTTAATTTGCTGTTTATCTCATACCAGTCAAGGCGCTGTGTTGTTGTTGGACCACCATCACAATAGGGGCAGCGTCCACGCCGTGGTATGATTTCAATTGTGGTTTCTTTTCCAAAAAGAGGCAGATGGCGCAACTGAAGCAGTCTACCTCGACCATGGGGTTTTGTTGGGCGGTTACATTGTCGACATAAAATCTCTTCTTTGGTACTGACAACTCGGATTGTAATTTGTCGGGCACTAAGGTTTGTTGTGACAGATTCTATCTCTACATCTGATAAACCTAAAACCTCTGCTGGAATGGTGATCGATTGCTTGGATTTATTGTTCATTATTGTGGCAATTAGCTCTAAAGTATTTATCCTTGCTATTGTACTAAAAATTAGCCTTCAACGCGAAGACGCCAAGAGCCCAAATTGATTTGGAACAAGGGGTGTTTCACGTTATTCGTCGTAAAAATGGTTTATCTACTCATCATCCGCTATTTGGCGCAGAACTTCGCGCACTTCGGCAATTGAAACGTGATTATCCTGAAACTGACTATGTATTCATGACCGAGCGAAAGGCACCGATAACAGGGGATACATTTCGAAAGATTGTTGCACGAGCAGGTGAAGTTGCCAAATTAGGTCTGTCGGTACATCCTCATATGCTTAGGCATTCTACAGGATATAAGCTTGCTAATGATGGACGAGACACAAGGAGTATTCAGCATTACTTGGGGCATAAAAATATTCAGAATACAGTGCGATATACTGAAATGTCCGCAACTCGATTCAAAGGTTTCTGGAGTGATTAAAAATCGGCCGGAAATTTCTGGGGTTAGCGTTTAGAACCCCAAAGTAAACGACTAGGTGCTCCAATTGTTGTATGGAAAGATTTCTCTAAGGAAGTTTGTGATTTATTCAAGAAAGAAGGCTATTTTACTTGTTGTTCATTTCCTGATGTCTATAGCGAAATAAAAGGGAATAGTTTTGAAGAATACGTAAAGGAAAAACCTTATTTGATACGAAAAAAAATCAGACGAAAAACAAAAGCATTTGTTGAAGAACAGTATGAGTTTTTTAGTGTAGAACAACCTAGTACAAAAGAATTAGAGCTGTATTACGATTGCTTCTCGCAGATTGAGAAAAAATATGAGCGCAACAAATTGAAGTTTGATCAAGTTAATTTCGACTATTTTAAAAACTCATTTGTTGATAACCATTTTATTTATTTAGGGTTGCGCGATAAACAAAGTAAAGCCATCATTAATGTTGTGCAATGTGTGCAGACTGTCGACTGCTTGTTTCAGGTTTTTTATGGATTTAACTGCGAGGAGTTTTCTGTAAAAGGTGGCTATTATTTTTTGTTACAGAAAAAAGCTATTGAGTATTGTATAAAGCACGGAATAAAAACTTTATATGACGGGCAAAATCAATATACTGCTAAATTGAATATGGGAGGACAATTACTCCCATTGTATAATGCAATTAAATGCCATATTTCCTTAATGCATTGGGGATTAAGGAATCTAATGAAGACTTTATGTTGGTCTGATCTCTCTCCCGAATTAGCAATGTATCTTGATGTACATCCTAATGCTTTACCACAAGATCCCCCTAAATTAGGATGGTATGCTCATTTGCGTACTTTATGGCATTCTTTACCACCGACAGCCGGATACAGTATTTATTTCTATGATTTTTTTATAAAACGTCCCCGAGTAAAAGAAGCTAAAATTACGCTGGAAGAGTTGTGTAAAAAAAGTTTAACCGTTCCTTTTGCTTACTTAACCAGCTCGGGTACTGCCGCCTTATTTATTATTTTGCAAGCAATAAAAACATTAACCGATGCGCGAACAGTAATTGTCCCCGCTTATACTTGTCCCTTGGTTGCTTTAGCCATTGTGCGTGCCGGCTTTAAGATAAAACTTTGTGACTCTAATGGTATTGATTTTAATTTTGACATACATCAACTTGCTCAGTTATGCCATTCATCGACTGATATAGCGGCTGTATTAATAACTCATTTGGGTGGGATACCCGCGAATACAAATGATGTTAATCAGATTATAAAACAATCGGGAAAAAATATTTTTCTAATAGAAGATGCGGCTCAATCATTTGGTACAATGATCAAGCATAAACCCGTTGGAGCACACGGTGATTTTGCTATTTTTAGTTTTGCTGCAGGTAAAGGGGCTACTTTTTATGAGGGAGGACTTGTAGTATCCAAACACGAGGATTTAAAAAATGCTTTGCAAAAAGCCATTATTTCTTTTGAGCAGTCAAAGCCTTGGCTTGAGGTTGTAAGAATCTTGCAATTATTTGGGTATTGGCTATTTTACAGACCAAGACTATTTTTTTGGATTTATACTTTACCACAAGCATTTTGGGTCAGAAGAAATAATATAATTCATGCGCTCGGAGAAGACTTTTCCTTAAATTTTCCAGTTCATAAGGTCTCTAATTTCAGGATTTATTTGGGGCTTGCTAATTTTAATCGCACAGCAAAAGAGATTGCTCATCAGAGGCAACAAGCAAAACTTTATTTTGAAGCATTATCTTACTGCAAAGCAATACAGGTGTTAGGCGCTGATCTTCCAAAAGGAGATAGGGCGGTTTATCCATTTATTTCTATATTAATTGCTAAGAATCGCAATTGTTTATTCCCCAATTTAGCTTTGCAATCCTTGGGGGTATCACTGCTTTTTGCTAAACTTTTACCTGAATATCCTTATTTGCAGCAATATTTACCCGATGAATCTTCTGAAAATTATCCTAATGCAGCCAGGTTATGTAATACATTGGTTACCTTAAGTACTACTGCATTTATTAAACCAAGGGAAATTAATGAAATAGTACAGCTTATTCAGGCGATGGTGGAGGGACAAAATGGAGAGTAGAGAGCAATTATTATTAAATGAATTACTAAGAGTTTATATTTGAATGAATTTATCTTATTACTTTATATTATTTATTCTTGGTGGGATTACAGAAACCTTACTCCATGTTTGTCTCAAACGTTCTACTCTAGAACATCTAGAGGCTAGGGGGGGGGTCACTATTATCTGTGCATTATTAAAGATTACTGGTTTTATTTGGGGATGCTATTTTATATTGCGGATTTAATTATCTATATGTATTTACTAGCCCATCTTCCTCTGTCAGTAGCTTATCCTATTACTGGATTACAGAAAATATTTATTATTTTTTCTTCCCGTTACTTATTAAAAGAACAATTGAGCTCCGTGGAGTTTACTGGGGTTTCTTTGATTGGTATAGGTATTCTTCTTATTGCAGGGGCACAGGGATAAATTGTGAAAAAATTATCACCAATGATATTGATGATCTGGGTTTTGCTGCTGAGCAGTGATACGGCGGCTCAATTATTATTTAAAATGGCGGCAATGAATTTTAGTAAGGGAATATGGTTACTCAATTATTCTTTTGCTCTTGCCTATTTTTTTGAATTATTATCTTTTTTACTCTGGATGCGAATTATTAAAGATACTCGTTTATCGATTGCTTTAGCGCTTACAGCCTCACTTTATATTACTGTGTCACTTTCATCTTATATTTTCTTTCATGAAAGTATTAATTTGGTGCAATGGATAGGGACTTTATTTATTGCGGCGGGGACTTGTCTTTTGGGGTATTACGAGGGAGTAAAATCAACCTCATAGCGATCATGTTCTGAATGAGAGGTAACTGGTAGGTTGCCGCTGGGCGGTAGCGAAGCCCAACAAAAGGGCGAATAATTGTTGGGTTACGCTGCGCTAACCCAACGTTACTACCATTCTAACTCTAAATTCTTGCAAGTAATTCCTGTCGGGTTTGCTCATCAATAAAAGCAGATTGTATTGCCATAGTGGTGATTTTATTCATGGTTTCATCGGTATAGTGATAAGAGTCTTGAACACGTTGGTATTCCTTGGCTAAATTAGTACTCATAAATGGAGGATCATCTGAGTTGATACTAATTTTGATTCCTGCCTCATAAAATTTTGGTAAGGGATGGTGTTGCATGTCTTTAAACAGACCGAGGAATATATTACTTGTAGGACAAACTTCCAAAGCAATATCTTTATCTTTTACCATAGCCATGGTTTCAGGGGAGTAAATAGAGTTTACTCCATGACCTATACGTCGGATGGGAAGATGCTCCATAGCCTCTACCATTCCTGCGGCTGTAGCAAATTCCCCAGCATGAACAGTACATTGTAATCCTGCATCTTGGGCAATTTGATACGCTCTCTTGAAGAGTTTGGGTGGGAAATTTGCCTCGTCTCCTCCTAATCCAAAGCCGGTAATACAAGGAAATCTATCTTTGTGGGTTTGACGCGCTACTTTTTCCGCGGCCTCTACTCCATAATGTCGTACTGCTGTAATCAGGATTCGTCCAACAATTCCAAACTGTTGCTGAGCATCATCAATCGCTTGTTGTATGGCCTGCAGATGCTCAGCAGAGGGAATACCACTGGATTGTTCTGCATGCTCAGGGGAGTACATCATTTCAACATAAATCCCCTGTTCCTGAGCATTAGCCTTTAAATAATCAAAGGTAATGTCATAGTAATCCTGAGGAGTTTTGATAAGCGCGGCTAAAGTGTCATAGACCTTAAGGAAATGGAGAAAATCATTTGATAAATAACTGAAACCATCTGGAGCAATAAGTCCGTTAGGGAGCGTTAGTTTATTTCGCTTTGCTAATTTGATTGCTAAATCGGGAGGCATAGTTCCTTCTAAATGAACATGCAATTCTGCTTTTTTTAAATTCATTAATTCATCCTATCTATTTCTTTTAAACAGCCCCTAATGGTAACTTAGATAAAAAAACGATAAAATAGGTATTTTAAGTAAAGTATAGTGGATTATTTATGAGTGATAATGACATTGATAAAGCTTATGTAAGTCCTTATGATAAATTTTTATTTGAATTTGATGCGACTCATAATAAATCTGCATCGCAAATGAAAGAAATTAAAAAGCATGAGCGTCTTGCGCGCATGAGAGATAATAAAGATTATCACGATGATAAGGGCGAAATTTGGGAAGACTTTTAAGTATATAAGTAAACCCAAACACACGTGGCTGGTTGCTTCATTGGGGGCATATATTGAGTCGAGCGCTTCCTGATTGTAAAGGAGAAGCTATATTCATATAAAATCCTGTTTGCTTAATTTTAAATCTAAATGTTATTTTTTTGCTTCTTGTTTGATTTTGGTATAACGTTACTCGTATTCATTTATGAGAGTAATGATTATGCTTCGCTCTGAATAATCCTCTCATTTTTGTTCAGTGCCAAGACTTGCAAGGGAGGCTTCGAGAGCTCTGTAAAAATGAGCGGAGCAGCCAGCATTCCGCTCCATCCAAGCTACAATGTTCTCTGCGTGGATGGTTACTAATATTAAATTTCGTTCTAACATCCCACTGCATCCAGAAATTGACGTAATCCAACAATCTGCTCAAGCTAGTATTAGGTTTCCTTATAAATTTGGCATTGGCACGTCAATCAGCGTGTGCATACCCGAAGAAATTCGTGCCATCAGAATCCACTCCCTCACAGTCGCGGCTCGGTTGATCTTGGTGTTATCCTATTAAGGCATGTAATAACTTATAAGAAATAATCGTTAAAATTGATGCGGCAGGTAAGGTCAGTACCCAGGACATAAAAATATTTCGGATAACAATCAGGTTTAATGCGCCAATACCTCTAGCCAAACCAACGCCTAATACAGCCCCCACCAAAGTTTGCGTGGCAGATACAGGGATACCGGTGCTTGTAGCGACGACTACTGTGGTTGCGGCAGAAAGTGTTGCTGCAAAGGCGCGACTGGGTGTTAATGCGGTAATGGCGCTACCAACAGTTTCAATTACTTTTCTACCGTACATGAGCAATCCTGTGATTACCCCAACACATCCGAATAAAATGATCCAGGAAGGATAATTATTGGCATTAAACGTTTGATGCGAGTGCATGACTAAACTGTGCACGATGCTTAATGGTCCTACCGCCAAGGCCACATCATTGGAGCCGTGAGCAAAAACCATGGCACAAGCAGTCATTGCCATGAGTACGGCGAAGTATTTTTCTACCTGAGTGAAACGATCTCGACGACTTATTTTATGAGGTTCTGGAATGCGTTTGATAAATATCATTCCCGTAATGGTAATAATAATACTGGTTGCGAGAGTAACTGCTAAATTTTGTTTAAAATTCAGGTGAATGTCAAAGTGATTTAGTCCTTTAAATACAGTGATAAAAGACAATATAGAACCGATTAAAAAGAGATAAATGGGAATATATAGTTTTGCCTTAGCCAAAGGATTACTTTTAACAAAAATAGTTTGTTGGATACTGATAAATAAAATATAGCCAGTGATACCTGAAATGATGGGGGAAGTGACCCAGCCTATAGCGATATGAGTTACTTGATTCCAATGAATTGCATCTGAACCAAGCACCAGAGAACCAAAGCCAACCATAGAGCCGACTATGGCATTAGTAATAGAGACAGGGACGCCAAGATAACTAGCAAGGTTCATCCAAATGGTACAGGCGAATAAAACACACAGCATTCCTTCGATAAGAATGAGCGGTTGATCCGATAATTGGCTGGTATTGATAATGCCATCACGCATGGTTTCGGTAACCCCATTTCCTCCGAAAAAGGCACCAGCAAATTCAAAAACAATAGCAATAAGCATTGCTTGTTTCACTGTAATGGCTTTTGAGCCCATAGTGGTGCTCATGACGTTGGCTAAATCATTAGCGCCAACACCCCAGGTCATCAGAAAACAAAGAATAATAGCAACAAAAAGATAAATAATTGAATGATCCATAGGAATTTACTACCGAGCTATGAGAATTTGAAGACGGCCGCCAACTGTTTGAGCATGTTCGGCCAATTCGCCAATCCAATGGACTAGCTTATAGAGGAATATTACTTCTATTGCTGGTAACTCTTTTTCTAATTCAAAGATGCGATGTCTCATATCAGAAAGTTTGTCATCGCAATCATGTTCAATTTCATCAAGAGTGAGAATCATCTCTTCAACAATTTTGACTTCGCTTCCACGAAAGCCTGTTTCAAGCAGCTCATCCAATTCATTAATGGCGTTGCATGCTTGTTTCGAAGCATCGAGGCAGCGGTGTAAGAATGGCATGAATACAGAGATTAATGGCTCAGGAATAGTCATTTTTCTGCTAATAATTAACCCAGCAATATCTTCGGCCTTATTGGCAATTTTATCTTGTGCACTAAGAAGCTCTAATAAGTGGGTCCGCGAAACAGGTAAAAAAAGTCCAGTAGGTAAATGAAGACGTAGATCTCGTTTTATTAAATCTGCTTCTTTTTCTAGAGATACTATTTTTTCTTTCATTTCTTGCGCTGTTTTCCAATCTTTTACAAGCACCGCTTCAAAAAAAGGGTACAGCTGCTTGGCACATTGATATGCTTTTCGTATGTGTTGTTCTATAGGTTTTATTGGTGAAGGCCCAAACATATTAAATATGCTACCCATGATATTCGTATCTCTATATAAAGATAGTTTGAAGCGATTATACCCAAACTTTTAGAGGAACTAAACTAGCATTTGTTCATATTTTTACTATTTCATTAAAATGACTGAAGTTAGCTCAGATACTTCACTATGTTTGACGCCATTGCGGGAATGGTTATTAATTATTGCCTGTTGTAATGCCATTGTCCTTAGTATCCGCTCTTTCTCTGCCGCGGCTCGGTTTATAATTACGATTCGTATTTATAATGGCAGCCTGGATTATATAGCTTCTTATCCCAGCCCACGTAAGTAAGCGGAGCTTTTGTAACGTTTTTCATCTTAACTTGATCGCGTCAAGAAGCTCATAATCATGCTACAATTGATAATAACAAGTGATTAATCAAAAGATTACAGGGAGTGTTATAATGATCAGATTATGGCTAATAGGGATATTATTTTTAGCTAACAGTGCATTTTCTCAGACTTTAATCACTAAGGTAATTGAATTGAATTACATACAAGCTAATAAAGTAATTCAACTAATCAAACCTTTGCTACAACCTGGCGAAAAGGTAAGTGGTTCAGGTCAAACCTTGGTTGTTAAAGTAGAGCCGGAAACGTTGACGCAGATTAGAGATATTCTTCATAAAATTGATGTGGTACCTGTGACCTTTAATATATCGATTTATCAGGGGGATCCGAATTGGCTTAGATCGCAACAAGGTAATTCAGTGAGTTATAGCACTCAACCCCAATACGAACAGTTGCGTAGTCAGTCAGTAAAAGTAATGAGTGGAGAATCTGCATTGATTTCCACGGATCAACAAGTCCCTATTATCAGTTCAGTGGGAGCAGGTTTTTTCACTGGTATAGATTATCAACAGCATAATATTAGAAATGGATTATTAGTAATGCCTGTGTTGAAAGGTTCCCAGGTCAAACTCACTTTGAGGCGATTGCGTGAGCAGGCAAATCCAGCGGGAGGTCAACAATTTGATAATCAGCAATGGAATACAACGATTATGGCTCCATTAAATAAATGGGTCTCATTAGGCAGCGCAGAGGGTAGTGCTGATACTGATTCATCCGCTACGTCTTATTCGGCTGGCAGACCATTTACTCAAAACTCAACTTTATACATTAAAGTTTCAGTAGTTCATGCTGTACCTGTTGAAGAGAAAAGAAATAATTCAGATATTGGGTGGCATTGAAATTATCTTTTTGATTATTAGTTTGTCTTTTGGTCCAAAATTTATCTTTATAGTGTATAATAAAAATGAGTACTGATCATTTTGAGAGGGAGGGATCTGATGGCAATTATAAGCTCCTTAGCACATCATTTGCTTATTGCAATGCCTTCGTTAAAAGATCCTAATTTTGAACGGACGGTGATTTACGTCTGTGAGCATAATGAACAAGGTTCTGTTGGCTTAATTATTAACCGACCTATGCAATTCCCCTTATCCATTGTATTTGAACAATTACATATTGAACCCATCCGTGTAGAACAAAATCGTTTGCCTTTATTGTTTGGAGGACCAATCCAACCGGAAAGAGGATTTGTCATTCACAAGCAAATAGGTGGTTGGCGTTCTAGCCTATTTTTGCAAGATGACGTGACGGTTACTACGTCAAATGATATTATTCGAGCCATTGCAGAAGATACAGGACCTAAAGACGTTTTGGTTACCTTAGGCTACGCAGGTTGGACTGACAAGCAATTAGAAAAAGAAGTGATGGATAATGTATGGTTGATCTGTCCCTATAAGTCAGAAATTCTTTATGATGTACCTTTTGAAGATCGATGGGATTACGCGGGAGCAACTTTAGGAATTAAAATGAATCAACTTAGTTCTAGTACTGGCCATGCCTGAGGGTGTCTATCTGGGGTTCGACTTCGGTTATAAACGCATTGGTGTTGCTGTAGGTCAGCGATTGACTTGTAGTGCCTCGCCTTTACCTACTCTTGATGCAAAATTAGGGATTCCTGATTGGAATACAGTACAAAAAATTATTACTGAATGGCGGCCGCTTGCCTTAGTAGTTGGACTACCTACCTGTATTGACGACAGTGAACTGTATACCACTGCAGCAGCGCGTCGATTTGCTAAGCAGTTACGTAAGCATTTTTCTTTACCAGTTCATTTGGTCGATGAGCGACTTTCTACAGTAGAGGCTAGGGGGAAAGTGTTTGAACACGGTGGTTATCGCAAACTAAAAAGAACTCAAATAGATGGTGTGGCGGCATGTGTGATACTTGAGCAGTGGCTACAACATCCTGAAGAAACTGAATGAGGTTTTATGAACCATTTCCTTGAAATTAGTCAATTATCACGTCAACAAATTGAAACAGTATTGCAACGAGCCTTAGATTTTAAATTAGAGTCACTTTATCCAGTTTATACTCAGTATACTGTTGCTAATTTATTTTACGAAAACAGCACTCGTACTCGGGTTAGTTTTGAAATGGCGGCAAACCATTTATCGATGCCAGTTATCAATCTTGATGTGCAAAACTCTTCAGAAAATAAGGGAGAAATCATAGCTGATACGGTGAAAACACTGGCGGCTATGGGGATTCAATATTTTGTTGTCAGACATAAACAAGAGGGGTTACAGCAAGAATTGGCTTCTTTATTAGGAAATTCAGTTCACATTATCAATGCTGGGGATGGAACCCATGCGCATCCTAGTCAGGCCGTATTGGATATGATGACTATTATGGAACAAAAGCCACATTTAGATAAATTAAAAATTGCTGTGCTAGGAAATATTAAACATTCTAGGGTGGCTAATTCCTTTCAAAGTATTTGTAGCAAGTTAGGCATTGGTGAAGTGGTATTCATTGCCCCCGAGCTTTGGCAGCCTGTAAAAACAGAATACGGCAGAGTAACAAATGATTTAAGAGATGGGTTGGCGGATGCTGATGTGGTGATCTGTTTACGGGTACAACGTGAACGTTTATTGGATACAGAGCATTTAGATTTAGAATCTTATAGAAGAGATTTTGCTTTAACGGAAAAAAGTTTGGCTTATGCTAAGCCAGATGCCATGGTGATGCACCCTGGTCCAATGAATCGTGGAATAGAAATAGATTCCGCGGTAGCTGATGGTAAGCAATCATTTATTCTACAACAAGTGGCTAATGGTGTTTTTGCTAGAATGGCTATTTTTGATTCGTTGATTTTAGGTTTGAGGTAATATGCTCCATAGCCGCCAGGCTAAGGCCGAAATATATCGTTTTTGACCCTCTCCCGCGATTTAGCATTTGATTTTAATTAAAATTCCTCGCGCGGGCGAGGGGGGGCATCCTTAGCCGGACGATGGCTTACTCCACCAACTGCCTCCTAATGCCTGAAAAAGCGCTACTGAATCAGAGAGTCTATTCGCCTGGGCTTGGATTACAGTAAGTTGTGCTTGCTTATACATTTGCTCATTGGTGAGTAAGGTAAGTATGCTCACATCTCCTGCCTGAAATTGACGGCGAGAAATATTGAAACTACGTAAAGTAGCTTGTTCTGTTTGACTTGCTGTATTTAATGCTTCTGTATCCAACTTAATGGCTTTTAAAGTATCCGTCACATTTTGAAAAGCATTAATAACCGTCAATTTATATTGCTCTACTGCTTGTTTGTATGCGGCTTCTGCTACGCGTTGTTTGTGTAACAGTATACCGCCTTGAAAAATTGGTTGAGTAATAATTCCAGCTGCCGACCAAAATAGGGTATCTGTCTGTAATAGAGTAGCGAGGCTTGTCGCCGCTGTTCCAGTATTAGTGCTATTGCTGAGACTAATATTGGGGAGACGATTTGCTATTGCGACTCCAATGAGGGCATTAGCAGTTTTCATCTGTTCTTCAGCGGCACGTATGTCGGGCCTATGCTCCAACAGCGTTGATGGAAGGGCAAGAGGTAATTCAGTAGGTAGATGCAAGGTGCTAAAAGTAAATTCAGGAGTTCGTTTGTCATCAGGAAAACGACCAGTGAGAGCATTCAATAGATCACGTTGTAAGGCCAGTTGTTTTTCCAATGGAAGCAGCGTAGATTTTGATGTAGCTAAGGTTGCTTCTTGTAACTCTACGTTGGCTAAAGAAGTGTCTCCGAGTTTGTATTGTTTGCGTAGAATAGCCAATATTCTTGTTTGGTTGCTTATAATTTGCTTGGTAACTTTGATCTGCTCACGAAGTGCGGCCTGTTGAATGGCTGCATTGACCACATTGGCGGCTAAAGTAAGATAGGTTGCTTCCAATTGAAAGCGTTGTGTTTCTGCTTGGGCAATGGAAGATTCCACTTGCCGGCGTATGCCACCAAAAACATCAGCGGTATAAGACACAAAAACTTGGCCAGTAAATAAATAATAATTGTTTTGATTCGAGGCCAGAGCTGAAGTGAGTATAGTGGCTATTTGTTGTTTTGTCGGTGCAAAAGACGCTCCTATTGCAGGGTAAAATGCCCCTTGCTGTACTCTAATATTTTCAAGAGCACCGTGTAAAGCCTCCTGAGCCACACCAATGCTAGGATTATGTTTGAAACTAGTGATGATAAGATCATTTAACGGTTTTGAATGGAATAACTCCCACCATTGAGTCGCAATTTGTTGATTTGTTTGGAAGTGTTTTGCATTACCCATTTTGGTTTTAGTTGCTGCAGTGGGGTGAGTCGTTTGTGATGTATAATTTTGAGGTATGTTGAGTGTCGGTCTAGTGTAATTAGGTCCTACTGTACAGCTGTTTAATAATGGAAGAATAGTGAATAAGCTTGCCCATAGTAATGATCTGCGTAAATGCTCATATCCTTTGAAGAGTTTCTGTTTCTTGAGCGCCTCTTTGCCTACGTCCCGTGGCTTGTTCTCGGGGTCCAGTTTTTTAGCGTGGATCTCATGGGTCCAGTGGACAAGCCGCGGGACGTAGAGATAATATGAAGGGGGTTTGGGACGAGGTCGATTCATAGCAGGGCTCTCCCAAATAGGTATTTACTTTCTTTTTTATAAAAGCGCTCCATCCGATAGTAGTAGGTAGGTAAAATGAACAAGGTTAGTAGTATTGATATAATGAGTCCACCAACTACAATGGTCGCTAATCCTCGTTGCACATCGGTGCCAACACCTGTGGCCAGTGCCGCAGGGAGCATACCAAAAGAAGCAACACTTGCCGTCATCAGTACCGGTCTTAAACGTTCAACGGCACCATCAATGACTGATTTATATAGCGTTTGGTTTTTATTAGTGATGCGTTGAATATTCGCTACGATAATAATTCCATTCTGTACAGAAACACCAAATAAGGCAATGAAACCAACCGCTGTTGCTGCATTGAGCGTTTGACTTGTGATATGTAGTGTTATGAGGCCACCCAGCGTTGCCAAGGGAACAACACCTAAAACAAGAATGACAAGTCGTAATTTTTGAAATTGTAAGAACAGCAGAATAGACATCAAAATTAATACAATAAACAAGATGTAGATAAATCGTTTTTGAGCACGTTCTTGACTTTCAAATTGTCCGGCCCATTCGAGAGTAAATTGTTGAGGATCAAAATGAACTTCGGAGTTGATACGCTTTTGTGCTTCGCGGAGATAGGATGCAAGATCACGCCCTCTGTTATCGATACGTACGGTAATTTCACGTTTCGTTTGCTCATGCATAATATTGCTTTCCCCTGTTTTATAGTTAATGGAAGCCAGTTGGGAAAGTATTATTTTTGCACCAGTTGAGCTATTTAAAAATAGATTTCCTAATGCTTCTGCACTACTCTTATTCTCTTTAGGAAAGCGTACTGTAGCATTGTAAATTCGATTGCCTATATAGATTAATGCAACAGGGGCACCACCAAGACCCGTTTGGATGAGATTCGTTACATCACTCACATTAATGCCATATCGTGCTATTTGTTTCCGATCTATTTCTACTACCATCTGCGGGATTGGAGGTTGTTGAAAAACTGATGCGGATGCAGTTCCGGGCATGTTTTTTAATACACTCACAATTTCTTCGCCAATTCGGCGCCCTTCTGTTAAGTCATCACCATAAATTCTTAGGGCTAAAGGGCTGTGTGAACCTGAAATTAAGTCATTAATATTATCAATAATTGGTTGACTGATGCCGACAGTATAACCAGGCATTTGCGCAAATTGGCGATCGAGCTTTGTAATGAATTGCTCTTTACTTTCTCCACTAGCCCATTGTGAGTATGGGGTTAAACCAACGGCGGCTTCTATATGAGATGGGGTCCAGGGATCAGTGCCATCATCGCTGCGCCCCAGTTGGGTAACTACATAAGAAACTTCAGGATGTTGCAATAAACTATGACGAAATGTACCAGCCATTTCGTTGGCTTTTTCTAAAGAAATACCTGAGGGCATGTCGGCTTGAATCCACAATGAGCCTTCATCCAAATTAGGCAAGAATTCACGACCAGCAGTGACACCTAATACTATTACTGCAACAAGCACCAGAACTCCGCAAATATAGGCAAATTGAGGACGTGTCAATAAGTGGGCTAATAGTATACGATAGCGTTTGGTTAGCCATATTAATGGGCGGTTATGAACTATTTTTTGCGGTTTGCGTAGAACGGTATAAGCGAGGCCGGGAACAAGAGTTAAAGCGCAAATTAATGCGCCTAACAAGGCATAAGAAACAGTATAAGCCAGAGGGGTAAATAATTTGCCTTCAGCTCGTTGAAAAGCAAATAAAGGTAAATAAGCGGAGATAATAATTAGTGTTGCAAAGAAAATAGGGCGGGCAACATGTCCAGCCACTTTGAGAGTTTCTTCAACGGACAGAGGTATTTGGGGATTTTCCTCACGTTTACGTAGAATAGCTTCCATAACCACTATGGCCGCATCAACAATGATTCCAAAATCAATAGCGCCAAGAGAGAATAAATTGGTGGGGGTGTTCGTCTCGTTCATCATGATAAAAACGGTGACTAGGGCTGCTGGGATTGCAATGGTTACAACAAGAGCACTTCTGATATTGCCTATGAATAAAAAAAGGACAAGGCATACTAAGGTAATACCATCTATTACCGTTTTCTTGACTTTCTTGGTAGTTAATTGTACTAAATCATCTCTATCGAGGTAGGGTACTATTTTGACGTCTTGAGATTTTAACTGGTCTTGTAATTTATCTATTTGAGCATGCAGTTGCCTAAGAACTTGAGATGCGTTTTCATATTTACGCATCAATACTATACCTTGTATGGTATCTGGATTGTTATTTTTTCCTAAGATTCCTTCTCGTTCTTGGTGACCAAATTGCAATTGTCCAAGATCACTTACTAATATTGGTACGCTATTTTTTTGGGTGACTAGTACCTGCCCTAAGTCACTGAGAGAGTTGATTTGCCCTATGCCTCTAACAATATAGCTTTGTTCGCCTCGAGAAATACGTCCGCCACCGGCGTTGGAGGTATTATTACTAATCGCGGAAGCGACGTCATTGAGTACTATACCATATTGTTGCATTTTCTGTGGATCAAGAACCAATTCATATTGCTTGGTGAATCCCCCGAAATTATTAACATCTTCAATACCGGGAACCTGTTTTAAAGAAGGAATTACAATCCAGCGTTGGATTTCCGATAATTCCATTAGATTTTTGGTATTGGATTGCAAGGTATAACGATAAATTTCGCCACTTGCCCCTGTGACAGGATCAAGTGAGGGTTGGATACCATTGGGTAGTGTTGCTTGACTAATATGATTTAAGACACGATCGCGTACAAAATAGTCGTTTGCTCCATCTTTAAAAACTAGTGTAATCAATGAAAGGGCAAAAGTACTGCTGGAGCGAATGCTGGATAGTTCTGGAACGGTGGTCAGAACTCGTTCCAGAGGTATAGTGATTTGTTTTTCGATTTCTTCCGCTGCTAATCCAGGAACTTGTGTTGTTACTTGGACAGTAACATCACTCATTTCTGGATAGGCTTCTACGGACATATTAATACATGAAATATAACCATAGATTGTAATAATAATGGCAATACCCCAAGCTATATGGCGTCGTCGAAAGCAGAGTGCGATAAACCGGTTAATCATTGATAAATATCCCACCATTGACCACTATGTGGTCATCAGCTTTTAGGCCAGATAGTACGCGTATTATATTGTTATCCTCTTTACCGAGTTGAACGCTTTTTCTCTCAAAGGTCCATGGAGCTATTTCAACATAAACAGACGTAGTATCGTTATTCATGAATAAGGCAGAGGTAGGAATAAGAATCGATTCGGGTTGGGGAACAATCACTTTGACTGTAGCATACATATTAGGCAAGAGTTTGCCATCAGGATTGGATAGCGCAATTCGCGTTTTGTTTCTACGAGTATCCGGATCTAATAACGCATTGATAAAGGTAATTTTTCCCTGGAAATCTTGGTTAGGATAGGCTGATAAAGAGATTGCTACTGCTTGATTTGGGCGAATAACGCTGACTATATTTTCTGGTACGTTGGCTGTTACCCATATTGTTGATAGATCGGCAACGCTCATCAAGATTGCCGTTGGATCGGTGATGTACGCACCTAATCCATAATTTAGGGCGGTAATTCTACCCTCCATGGGCGCTTTTATAGTCAATAAGCTGAAATTACTATTGCCTAATGCTTTTAATTTATCTGCAGTACGTTTCGCTTCGGCTTTTGCTTGAATGTAGTTACTTTTCGCTATTTGCACGTCTTTAACAGCGCTACCACCAGCATGATTTACTGCTTTTGCACGCTTTAGTGCTTCTTGGGCAAGTTGGAGTGCTGCTAGCGCTTTATCATCATCTGAGGATGCTTGGGCCAGATCGGGAGAGCTAATTTCTGCCAATATTTGATCTTTTTGGACATAATCACCTATATTGGCGTAAATCTTGGTCAAGCGCCCGGTTAATGGGGGGAGAATATTAACATTATGTGTGGGATCAACTTCTATTACTCCCGGAAGTGAAACAAGGTGAGGCAGGTTTGAAACTGAAACTGGTTTTATAGTTAATTGAGCGCGCAGAGAAGAGTGCTCTGGGACTATTATGTGATCACCTTGACGTATCATCAAGGGCGGCGTTTCGGGCTGCTCCTGATTAGAACTGTATTTAAATAAAATAAAAAGGAGCAACAAGCAAACAAATACTATCAATAGTATGGCAATTGGTTGTTGTTTAGGAGAAAGCTTTTGGTATTGAGCACGAACAATTGCTCTAAATTTCACCTAAGTTATCCTTGTAATTTTAACACGCTAATCAAGAGGTTATCTGAAAAGTAACAGGTCTACAACAATAGCTAAATGTTTGTTTTAAGTGCCCTAATCTTAGGGCTAGTTCTTAACAATAGAGCGTGGTTTTTTTTATCTCCTCTACATATTCCGCACTAAACACGGTTTTTAATTTTCCATTAGAAAACATGCATGGGCTGTAAATACCGTTACTTTGATTTACAAAGATATTATTAACCGGATACGCAGGTTCGGGTACCTCGTCAGCATAGGTAATCTTGAAGCTCATATTAGCCTCACTATTTTTTCTTTTCCTTATTTGTACTGGCGTATAGGGTAGCGTATCCTCGAGCATAATATGATACATCAAATACGGTAACGCGGCTTTATCAGAGAATCGATGTACAGCCACGCCCCGGCCATTTAATAAAATGTTACAAAATAAGGGATAAGAAATTTGATGGATAATACGAGCCTCGTCAGGAATACTTGCGTCATTGGGGTCAATAAAATAAATATGCTCCAAATCAGCCCCAATGAGTCTTATAATATGAGTTTCATTCTCTTCCTTATCAGTATCGTTGCTTGTTACCTCATGAACCAGATAACCTGGATCTTCAGTAGAATACCAACGATAGCTTGGTGTACTTGTACCAATTTGGACGTTACTAACGTCAATCTCTACCAAGCAGGAATAATGGCGTAATTCCTCCATCAATGACTCAATCCCCATATTGGGATGCCAGTGAGCCTGAGTATATCCTTGCTGTTTCCAAATATGATGAATAATTAAAAAGTCATAATAATTAGCAATGGAATCAAGTTCTAAATCTTCTTTCGCAATCCCATCTTGAGCTAATAAGGCTGTGAACTCACTGTCAATATCATATTGCAATTGTCTACTAGTCGTTTTTGCTGTTTTAATTATTTCTTTGGCCTGTTCGTCTTCAATAAAAGAACGGAATGTGTCTTTCTGTGGAGAACGAATAAAAGCAACGATAAGCTTAGAAGCTACTTTGTCTTTAATATATCCATTCTGCAATATCATTTCAGCTATTTGTTTATCCGTTAAATAGTCGAGTGATTGCTGTTCTATATAATGTTCAAATTGATCCAAAACAAAGTTTTCAAATGCATGCCTTTGGGTTAGTGCAGTGTACTGTTTGCGATGGTTGGAAATAATTATTTCAATAGCACGTTCTGCTCCTGCATAAAATTTGCCATAGCGCTTGCGAGCAGTAGCATAATACCAACAAGTACCTCCCTTCTGAGCTGATTGTGGTTCTCTTTGCCTTGAATTATTGATAGAGACTAATTTATCTTCTTTTAAATACGATATAGCAAAATTTTGTTGTTTATTTTTCTTTATCTTACCGCCAGGAACCTTTTGAATAACTCTATTTTTTTCATTGACATAGAACATAAATAATACATACCCGACCATTGAAAATAAGTCAATAGATTACATAATTAGCTGATTGTACCATAAACATACACTGAAAGAATCACTTATTGTATATAAATTCAGAACCTACGCTTGAAAGAACTCTAGATCCCGCGAACAAGTCGCGGAACGTATAACTAAGAGTCAGATTGATATTATTTAATTCATGCTATTTAGGTAATTGTAACGGTTGCTTAAAAGAGAGCGCTTGTTGTAAATGTTGTAAATTTACGACTTGGCTATGATTCATATCCGCTATGGTTCTAGCTACTTTTAGTAAACGATGATAGCCGCGAGCAGATAATTTAAGTTGATTCATTGCCTGGCTTAAAAAACTCTGTTCTGCATCCCCTAATTCACACACTAACTCACAAGCTTTAGCACTTAAATTAGCATTCAGGCATTGTTGTCTGTTAAGTTGTATCGTTCTGATGTTGACTACATTGTCTCGGATAACAAGGCTTTGCTTATCTGGATTGGTATTGGGTTTTACTAACTCTTCTTGAGATAAAGCATGAACCGTAATATGCATGTCAATTCTATCTAATAGCGGAGCTGATAGTTTTGCTAGGTAACGACTGATACGTTCGGGGGAGCAAAGACAATTCGCCTGTGAATTGCCCCATTGCCCACAAGGGCATGGATTCATTGCTGCCAATAATTGAAATTGTGCTGGAAACTCTATTTGTGCGGCTGCTCTTGAGATGCAAATATGTCCAGACTCAAGTGGTTCTCTTAGCGTTTCAAGAACCTGTCGGTTAAATTCGGGTAGCTCGTCGAGAAATAAAACGCCATGATGAGCTAATGAAATCTCTCCGGGTTTAGGAGGGTTTCCTCCTCCCACTAAGGACATAGGTGAGGCTGTATGATGAGGGGAACGAAAAGGCGGTGATCGCCATTGAGAAAAGTCAGGTAATTTACCTCGTATGGAATTAATAGCTGCGCATTCTAAAGCTTGGGTTTCAGTAAGTTCTGGTAATAAAGTAGCAAAACGTTTTGCCAGCATGGTCTTACCGCTTCCGGGAGCTCCACTTAACAAAATACTATGTCCACCACTGGCCGCGATTTCCATCGCGTTTTTAGCATGAAATTGTCCTTTAATATCAGACCAATCTAATTCTTGATGATTAGAATTGGCAGTGGGGCGGGGAGGCAAGCTGGCTAAAGGAGTATTTTGATTAAGATAGGCACAAACTTCTCTTAAATTATGAGCAGTATGCACTTCTTGATAACCCGTTAAAGCAGCCTCATCGGCATTAGCATGAGCAATAACTAACCGCTGCTTCTCTCTATGGGCAGCTAAAACTACAGGAATGATCGCTGAAACAGCTCTTAGTTCTCCACTTAATGCAAGCTCTCCTATAAATTCATGACCTATTAAGCTTTTTTGGGAAATTTGTTCTGAGGCAGCAAGAATTCCTAATGCTATTGGTAGATCAAAACCACTGCCAGTTTTAGGTAAGTCGGCAGGGCCTAAATTAACGGTGATTTTTCGACAGGGAAATTCAAAGTGGCTATTGATAATTGCACTACGAACTCTGTCTTTGCTTTCTTTTACGGCTGTTTCGGCCAGACCGACTATGGCAAAACTGGGCAAGCCATTAGATAAATGGACTTCTACCGATACCGATTGAGCCATAATACCTATGGTACTACGCGTTTTAGTGAATGCGAGATTCATTTTTATTCTTCCTGTTTGTTGGCTTGGTTGGTCGACCATTACTTCCAGATGGTGACTAAAAAAATTGTCGCGTTATAAGTGTTTCTCCGGTGTTCATTTACTCCTATATAAACTCCACTCCGCGAAACACTTATACCTTGCTGTCATGCAAAATCTGCTTGTTATGCAAGAAGTTTATTCTTTCTCTTTATCCTGATGATTCATTAGTTCATCAATTTGATGCTGTAAGTGCTCCAATTTTTCTCTGGTACGCGCTAAAACTTTGCACTGTACATCAAATTCTTCGCGGGTGACTAAGTCCATGCGCGCAAAAGCAGCTTGTAGTACTTCTTTGAATTTTTGTTCAATGTCTTTTTCTAGATTTTGTAAGCTAGTGGGTAAAGTTGAAAAAAGTTTTTTTGCTAAATCATCGAATTGTTTCGGATCGAACATAGCTGCTCCATTTTTGTTGTTGTCGACAGTCTAGCAAAACTGTTTCATAAGCACTATACCTTATTAAAGTTGTTACTTTTAAAGAATTTATTTTCAAGTTGGCTTCAGTACTTTAAAATATGTGGAACATGTCCTATGAGACGTTCAAAAGGAGTGTCATTATAGTCAGACAGGTTTAATATAAGGCATGTTTTTAATCCTTAGCGTTCTATTTTGAATACAGTGTGTTGCGGTATAACAGGTAGGGAAAAAATGCAATACTGAGATCTCTAATGTAAATGAGAGTTAATTAAGATTAAATACCAATAACAATATTATAAGCTTTTATTATGAGTAAAAATCCAACATCTAAGATTAGGACGGCCACGCCGCACGATGCAGAAGCTATTGCGTTAATTCATTTGCGTTCTTGGCAGGAAATGTATAAAGAGTTTATCCCTGAATCTGTATTAATGAATTTATCTTTAAAAGATCGCACGCAACAATGGTCTGATTTCATCAAGCAAGGAGTTACTGTTATAGTTCTTGAACTTGATAACCAGATGGCTGGTTTTGTAAGTGTTTGTCCTTTTCGAGAAGCGAGTTCAGGCAGTATTGTAGGTGAGATCAGTGCTATCTATATACATCCAGAGTATTGGCGTAAGGGATTTGGCACCCAACTTTGCTTGGCTGCAATCTCTGAACTAGAAAAAAAGGGGTATAAAAAGGTGGTTCTTTGGGTGTTGGAAGGAAATACTCAAGCGCGAAAATTTTATGAGGCGTTGGGTTTTGAAGCAACTAGTTCAACTAAATTAGAAGAGTTTTATGAAAGTGGGGCTTTATTAACGGATATTCTTTATCAGAAAATAATATAGGAAGTGCTCCTGTACACTATTCTTTTTTTAGGTAGGGTGTGACTAAAAGCATGCTCTGGATGCCGAGCTTTTTGCAAAAAGTATTCTATTAGGATTTGATATGAAAATGATTACCGCAATTATTAAGCCGTTTAAGCTTGATGATGTCCACGAAGCGTTAATGGACATTGGTGTGCCAGGAATTACTATTTCTGAAACACGTGGATTTGGTCGCCAAAAAGGTCATACAGAACTCTATAGAGGGGCCGAATATGTAGTCGATTTTCTTCCCAAGATCAAAATAGAATTAGCCTTATCAGATGATATGGTGGAGGCAGCGATCGAGGCAATTTGTAAATCGGCATATACGGGTAAAATTGGTGATGGCAAAATTTTTGTTTACAATTTAGAGCAGGTAGTTCGCGTGCGTACAGGTGAAGTAGGAACAGACGCTATCTAAATTCTTGTAACTGTTCAAGATCACACCCTGAACAGTTACAAATTCTTTACTGTTACATGGGAGGGCTGCGCCAATAAATGGCCTTTTGTGTGATAACTGCATCAAGAGGTATATCCCATGGTTGAGGATCAATAAAGTCAACTAGTTGGAATTGATAGGCCACTCCAAATAGATATTTTGGTTTTTCATTTTCTAATGTTCTATCATAATAACCTGCCCCCATTCCAATGCGTATACAGCGCATATCAAAAGCAACTAAAGGCAGAATAATTAGATCCAGTTCCTTGACAGGGATTGCCATATCAAAACTGACATCAGGCTCGGGAACTCCATATTTATTGTTTTTAAATGGTGTGGCTGGAGTTGCAGGCAAAAAAGAAAGCGAGGACTCATTATTTAGGGCAGGAAAATAGCAAAACTTGCCTTGTAAAGGGGCACTTTTCCATAAGGCATTTAAATCAATTTCTCCATTGACAGAGAAATACAGTGCTACATTTTTTGCCCGTCTGTATGGTTCTAAAGCTTTAATTCGTGCACAAATCTGGCTAGAAGCTGTGGCCCTATAAGTCGAAGAAATTTTAGAGCGGACCCCTTTTATGGTATTTCTAGTTGCTATTTTGTATTGATCAGCCATGTATTTTTTGTTTTTTTTTTATTTTCTCCCTAGATTATTAGGGGTTTACAGTTAAAGTTCAAGTAGTAACTATGTAATAGCAGCAAAACTTCTAGTTAAAAAAAGTGAAAAAATACTAGGAAAAAAAAAAAAAATAAGGTATATAGCCGTCCTGGTATATGATTCCTGATCATATTTGACTTAACGAATTATGTTAACTTCTTGAGAGAATGATATGAGTGAATTATTTGAAGAAGATGAAGAAGAAGTAATTGAAGTAGTAGACGATTTTGATGATGTTGAAATAGATGCCGAAATTACGGAAGCGCCTAGCGCTAGTCTTGATGCACGTCGAAGATTGGAAAATATGTTAGAAGAAAAACGCTTACGAGAAGAACTTGACGATTTCTTAGATGAGTAAAATGAGTACATTATGCATACGAGGGTGTTAGTAGATAAAGGTGATATCAGTCCAGCATTTGCTATTGATGATCGCATTTTTCTAGGAGAGGGTTTATTTGAAACCCTCAGAGTAGATAGTTCTAAACCATGTTTTGCAGAATTACATTGGCAACGGCTTAGTGATTCTGCTCAAAAATTAGGCATTCCTTTTGATCTTTCATTGGATGATTGGCAGGAACATTTGATTGCTCAAATTAAACGAGATAATTTGTATCATGGTGGAATCAAAGCCATATTAAGTGGTGGTTCTGCTCCTAGAGGGCTTGCTGAACAAGGTCAAGTCAGTCATTTGATGTTTCAAACATTCAACTATACAGTACATAAACATCCCGTGCGTTTATCTAGCGTGTCTTGGTTAAGAGATGCAGCTAGTCCTATTTATAGATTAAAATCTGTAAATTATTTGGAGGCGATAATTGCTAGACGACAAGCACTCGCCGCAGGTGCTGACGATGCTTTATTTTATAACTCAGCGCATCACGCAACAGAAACTACCTGTGCTAATTTCTTTTTAATTCAAAATAATATTCTTCTTACTCCTCCATTAGATGATGGGGTGTTACCAGGTATTACTCGCGCTCGTCTGCTTACAATTGCTGCACAACACCAGATTTCTTGTAAAGAACTGTCTTTAGCCCCGGAAATGATAAAGGAAGCTGAAGCCGTTTTTATTACCAATAGCTTGCAAGGGATTAGATTTGTCCATTCGTTAGATGGTGTTATTTTTGATTTAAGTCATCCTTTATTGGAAGAGTTAACTGTTCTTCTTGCTCAAATGTAAGGCAATTTATTACCTAATCTACTTTAATCATTCAATTCTTCTTAAACAATTTCATAAAACAGAGGAATAAGATGGCGAGTCCGGAGAGGATAATACCTCCATTTCGATAAAAGTGCTCGGGGTTTGATAGGGCATTTATTCCTGCATAACCAAAATAAGTGTAAATAATTTCAGCAGGTATAAGAAAAATAAACGTAGTAATAATGTAAAGACGGAATCTGATTCCTGTTATTCCCAGGCCATAATTGACTATATTGAAGGGGACAATGGGAAATAATCGTAATAGAGCGACAAAAATCCAACCTTTTTGTTCAACGCCGGTGATTAATTGGTTAAGCCGCTCACCTCGCTTTCTTGAGCACCAATCATAAAAAAAATGTCTGGTTATTAAAAAAGAAAAGGCGGCTCCAAATGTTGCCCCGATCAAATTGAGCACCGTACCCATAATTGGACCAAAAATTGCTCCCCCCGCTAGAGTAAGTATCATGGTGGGTAAAAACATTAAGCTGGCTAAACTGTATAGAATTAAAAAAAGGACGGGCGCAAGCCATCCGAGTCCATTGATCCAATCAATAATCTCAATATAGTGTTTGTGAAAAGCCCATGTGCCAGCAATGAATACAAGTAAGGCTAAAATAAAACAAATTGTTTTAATATAATGATTTTGCATATAAGTCATGAGGTACACTTTATTACAGCCCGTGAAGAGTCGCAAGTCATCTTGCCAAACAATACTTGATTAGGTATAACCGATATCAATTTCTTTAAGTGAATAAAAAAATGGATTATTTGATTGGTGGAAAAAAACAGCGAAAATGGATAAGAAAATGGGTGAGTAGTTTACTGTCTTTATGGGGAACAGTAGATCTTTCACACTATAGTCGTTCACCTTTTAATTCTTTAATTATTACCCATAGAACGTCGATACGGGATGCTTTGTTGTTAGCCTCTTGCCTACCTAACGAATTCAGCATTGTTTTGCCGTTTTCACTCTACAACAAATTGTGGGGTAGATTGTTACGTTGTTTTACTCATGTTATTGCTATCGAACCTTCCTCAGTTTTATCAATACGAAGCATAATCAAAGCAATAAAAACAGGACAACCCTGCATTATTTTTCTGCAAGATATACCTAATTTCTTAGAGTATGACAAAAAACTCTATCAGCGATTCAGTTTTATATTACAGAAATTACAAACAGAGGTGGTTCCTATCCACCTTCAATGTGCAACCACAAGACAAACCAATATTGTGCGAACATTACCCTCCCAGCTATTTATATTGCCGGAGCGAGGAGAGGCGGATTGCAATGTTGCTGGTATACGGTTGTTTCGTCTGATTAGTGATTTTGCTTTTGTCTCTGGTTTTCAGCCACAAACCTTATTTACCGCATTATTGTATGGGGTGCGCAACGGAGTTAAGCATGGGGCAACTATTGATGATGCCAATCCTACCTCTTTGACTTACCAACAATTTCTTGTACGTTGCTTTGTTTTAGGCAGACAAATTAAGAATCTGACAGAGCAAGGAGAATATGTAGGAGTGATGATGCCTACTTCTATAGCAGGGATGGTTACTTTTTTTGCATTACAGGCCTATAAGCGTATCCCTGCTATGTTGAATTTTAGTATGGGGTTTAATAATTTACTTTCTGCATGTTCTCTAGCGAAAATAAAGATTATTTATACTTCCAAGCAGTTTGTTACTATAGCCAAACTGGAAAGTCTAATTGATGAATTGCAATCTGCTGGAATAAAAATCGTTTTTTTAGAAGATTTAAAAAATTCTATTCATTTTGGGCATCGCGCTGCGGGGTTCATCAAAGCACTATTTCCACATTTAGCTTATCAATGCCTTGGTAAGAAGAGTACTCCTGAACAGGTAGCGCTTATTTTATTTACCTCTGGATCAGAGGGGATTCCAAAAGGAGTGGCATTAAGCCATATTAATTTATTAGCTAATTGTTACCAGATGATGGCTCGTGTCGATTTTACTGCCAAAGATGTGTTTTTTAATTGTTTACCAATATTTCATACTTTTGGTCTGACTGCAGGAAGTATTATTCCTTTAATAACAGGGAATAAGTGCTTTTTTTATCCTTCACCTTTGCATTATAAAATCATTCCTGGTGCCGTTAAAGAGTCAAGCGCTACTATTATGTTTGGTACGGATACTTTTTTAACAGGTTATGCTCGTGCAGCGGAAAAACAAGACTTTAGTAAAATTCGTTACATTTTTGCCGGCGCTGAAAAGGTGAAGCCGGAAACTTTAAGATACTGGCGTGAGGTATTTAATGTCACTATTTACGAGGGGTATGGCGCAACAGAAGCATCGCCAGTCATTTCACTGAATTGCCCTTTAGCATCTGTACCTGGTAGTGTTGGGATGATCTTGCCTGCTATTGAGGGGCAAATTAAGCCAGTAGAAGGAATCGCGGACGGAGGTCGTTTATTGTTGCGTGGACCTAATATTATGCGCGGTTATTTATGCCCTGATAAACCGGGTTTGATTAATGCTCCTTATGATGGATGGCATGACACAGGCGATATAGTCACAATGACTTCGGATGGTTTTATTACAATCGCTGGTCGTGCCAAACGGTTTGCTAAAATTGGAGGGGAAATGGTTTCTCTTTCTGTTGTTGAAGGTATTGCTGCTTCCGTTTGGCCGGAAATTTTACATGCTGCAGTGATTAGCCGAGCCTCCGCTAAAGGAGGAGAGCAGATCTTATTATTTAGTGAAGCAATCCATGCAGATAAGGCTTCTTTTATAAAAAAAATCAAGGAAGATGGGTACTCTGAATTGTTCATTCCTCATCGTATCTATCCTGGAAGTACTATTCCTGTTTTATCTTCAGGAAAAATTGATTATGTCATGTTGGATAAGTTGTTGTTGGATGAGTGGCAAATTGTAGAGGAACTTTAATAGTAACCGTTCACGCTGAATGTGGGGAGCGCCATCTTTGGCCCCGATTTAACGAAAAATTTGCTGATAAATGCTCACATACTGATGTATGCTGCGCTTTCTCAGCAAATTTTTCGTCAAATCGGGACTCAAACCTGGCACTCCTCCAAGATTCAAGATCACACTCTGAACCGCCAATGGCGTCAACTTAAGTCGCTCAACCCTAATTGTGGGGTAGATATAACTAAAGACAAACTCTGTAAAATCAAATAGTTAAAGAGTGAATCTTTGGGAGAGAACTTCGTAGCCCGAATGGAGAGGGTCGATCCCGGATTACGGCTGCGCCTTCATCGGGGCATCCTGACAGGAGCCTGAGACATGAAGTTGCATTTGGGGGGCGAGTCGGTTTTATTTATTTAGTACATGATCACTTTGCTTCAGAACATAACCTCCAGGTGCATCCATTAATGGCGGGAAAGGGAGCTGACTAAAGTTTGGTGCAGGAATTGATTTTCCTGAATAGGTCTTGAGCCATTTGATCCATTCAGGCCACCAAGAGCCATTATGTGCTACTGAATGTTCAAACCATTCTTCCGCACTGGATGGGGCATTGGGATTGGTTCTATAACCATATTTTGTGACATTGGGCGAGTTGATTATTCCTGCAATGTGCCCAGAGCCACCCAGCACAAAACGTTTTGGTCCTTTCATTAATTGAAAGCCTGTATAGGTCGTTTTCCAAGGCGCTATATGGTCTTTTTCCGTTGAGAGGAAAAAGGTAGGAGTATCAATTGCCGTTACTTCAATAGGAGTATTATTGAGGCAAATTTTTCCTGGCTTTACCAAATCATTATGCAAGTACATCCAACGTAGATATTGTGAATGCATGGTAGCAGGCATATTGGTCGAATCAGCATTCCAAAATAAGATATCAAAAGGAACTGGATTTTTGCCACGCAAGTAGTTTTTGATGAAGAAAGACCAGATTAAATCGTTTGCTCTTAAGGAGTTGAAACTAGTGGCCATAAATTTTCCGGCGAGATAGCCCTTTGCTTCCATTTCTTCTTCCAGAGACTTTATTTGTTGTTCGTCAATGAACACAGCGATATCGCCTGGATCACTAAAATCAATCATAGCTGCTAAGAACGTTGCGCTACGAATAGATTGCTCTTTGTGCGCTTTATTATAGCCTAGTAATAGAGTCAGTAAGGTTCCTCCAATACAAAAGCCTAAAGTATTTACTTGTTTTGCATTCAATTGTTTTTGTATGGTGGCAATCGCGGTTATAGGACCTTCTTGTAAATAATCGAATAAACCTTTTTGGGCAAAACTGGCATCAGGATTAACCCATGAAATAATAAAAACAGTGATGCCTTGGCTAACTAACCAACGGATTAAAGAATTATGTGGGCTTAAATCTAAAATATAGAATTTGTTGATCCAAGGCGGGATTATGAGTAAAGGAACAGATTTTACATTTTTTGTCTGCGGTGTGTACTGAATCAACTCCATCATGGCATTGCGGAAGATTACTTTTCCGGGTGTAACGGCAATATTTTCCCCCAATCTGTAGGCAGTGGAGTCAGACATTTTGATCATTAGTCGAGAAGAACTTTCTTCCAGATCAGAGAGTAAATTATGTAATCCTTGCAGTAAATTTTTCCCTTTGCTTTCAATGGTTTCTGCCATGACTTGAGGGTTAGTATGAAAGAAATTAGCCGGTGATAAAGCATCTAGATATTGTTTCGTAAAAAATTGCAGGCGTTTAGCTGCGTTTTTATCACTGTACTCCATATTTTCTAACAAGGAATTGAAGTGTTCACTCGCTAAAATATACTGTTGGCTCAACAAATTAAAAAAAGGATTATGCAACCAATCATCACTATTAAAACGGGAATCATTAATAGGCATAGGCTTGCCTTCTAGCCATGAGTTAAATAGCGACTGGGCAAGAGTCACAGCATCCTCCCAGTAGGCAACTTGCATGGCGACTACTTTTTCTGGATTTTTTAAAATAACCGTAATTAAACTTTGAAAATGCTCGGTAAGATTAATAAATTCTTTAACTAATGTAGGAAGTTGGGTTGGTTTTTCTTTTAAGTCGGCGATAAGCTGTAAGCTTTTTTCAGCCACAGATTTCATAAGCTCATTAAGCTCGTCATCGTAGAGCATCCTAACTCCTGTCGATCCAAAATTTTATTTCTTATTCTCATGTGTTTTGCATTATTTAGCAAGATTATAGAAACAATAGTGGTGAGAAATCAGCAGTTAGGTAAAAAGTCTTTTTTTAAGTATTATTAAAATAAGCCTCTTTTCCTCCACAGCGAGTTTGGAAAGAGATCTAATGTCAAAGATGTCTATTATCAGGAGAGATTATGAAACGCTCTTTTTTAGCTATTATTTTAGCAATGGGATGTGCTATTGTTTTTGCCAAGAATATCTGTGCATCATCTGATAATCAGGCGATTAATCAGTCAATTCGTAATTATGTAAAAAATAAGACGGCAGTGTCCTCTGATAATGTGGTTGTGGATAAGATGCATTGTGTAGGTTCTTATTCTTCTGCCCGGGTTATTCCTAAAGATCACCATCCGGATGCTGTAACTGTTTATTTATATAAAGATGCAAATGGTGAATGGGCTGTTATGTCTTTGGGGACTCATTTTGAGAAAGACTTTTTAAGTAAAATACCTAAGGAACTGCGTTAACACTAAATGACGTCAAGTTAAGGATGTAGCCCGGATTACACTTTGCTTCATCCGAGTTACAATTTTCTCTTAAGTTGGCGTCATTGTTTGAACACTTACTTCGCCGGTAATGCGAGCTGATCTATTACTTGAAATTAGCTAAAAGTGAACGAGGACTTTGTGGCTAAGACACTGTCGTCTTGAGCAGAATCGATTTTTTTATCGTTTCTATCAAAAAGAGTCATTCCTGAGCTTTTTCCAGAAAATGACGCCCGACGTTCTAATTTCGGTCTAAATCTTCGATTGTTGTTATCAGGATTATTAGGCTCTTCCAATTCTTTTTGGAATGCCTTTAATCTTTCGGTTATCTCTGTTCTATTACTGAAGGGCTTTTGCTCTTTTCTCTGAGCACCTTTGTTGTGCTGCTTTTCCATTCTTTTGCTTTGCTTTTCAGTAAGTTCAGCGCCATCCTTTTTGAGTAATTCAATCAGTACTCCATCACCTGCTTCGAGTGCTGACATATAGGGCGTTTTATTATACTTAAATCCATATCTGTCAGTAATTGGTTGATTTAATAAATCCTTTAGCTCCTGGGCACTAAAACCTGCTTCTTTTAGGCATTTTCTCAGTGCAAGGTAGGCCTTTAAGCTATTCATGCACTTAAAGACGAGGTCACGATCACCGCTATTAAGCACATCAATAAATCTTTTCTTGTTCGTTTCAGAAGTAAAGCAACCTGCTTCTGCAAGCTTTTGCAATAACAATATTATACGATCTTCATCGTAAATGCGTGACATCACAGTACTACCAAATTGTTCTTTTGAAAAAACCGCATCAATAAATTGTTGTCGGTATTTAGTTGCATTGGGTCCTGAAAAACAGCCAGCTAAAGTCAAATGCTCCATCAAAAAATTAAAGCTTTTGCTATTACAATTTGCATAAAGCACTGACTCACCATTTAAAGTATTTTGTGATAATACCGCAGTTATAAAATTAGTCTTATTGGTTTCTGCATTAGGTCCTTCTAAGAATTTAATGGTTTTAAGTTTAGCTACTAATGGATGTTCTTGGCGAGAATTTAAATGGTATAAACAGTTAATACCATATTTAGTTCCAGTTAGGACTGTATTGATAAATTGTTGTTTCGAATTTTCATTGTTAAAGCAATCTGCTTCTTCTAATAATTGTAGTTGCAACTTTGTAACTGTTTGATAAGTTGATTTATGTAAAGCACTTTCACCATTATGATCGGGGCTAAGAATCGCTTTGATTAGTTTTTCTTTATTTGCTGCTCCTGCAGGGCTGTTAAAGCATCCTAGTTTTTTGAGTTGATCCTGTACCAATTTTAAAGACTTTTCATCACATGCGGCAGAATGCAACACGCTGCGATTAAGTTTATCAAAACTTACTAGCCTATCGAACAGGACTTGTTTGTTTTCATCTTTTGAAAAATAATCTGCTTTCTCTAAAAAGTTGAAAATAAAATCAACAGCTTGGGGAAAAAACATTGCTTGCGCTAATGTTCTACGAAGACCACCTTCATGGAGGAGGCCATTAATTAAAATCTCTTTATTTTGTTGCGCATATTCTCCCTGGTCAAGACATTGTGATGTCTGTATAGTTTCCATAATTAGGTAGAAGTTAGGCATTTTTTCAGTTAATGAATTTGAGTTGCTATCAAAATTAATATCTTGTAGTGATTGATCTAAGACATTTTCACCCTGATTATTTTCTGCTGATACAGCAGTTACAAATCGATGTTGGTTCTCAACAGCCTTTGGCCCGATAAAACAGTCGGCTTCATCTAAGGTCTTTAGTAAAAGAGCCAAGGGATTTTCTTTTGATTTAATCGTTTTTGCTTTAGCCCAAGCTGTGTGTGCCAATGCATTACTTTCACCATTATTTTGGGTAAGGGTTGCTTCAATAAATGTTTGCTTGAGTTCTGGAGCATAAGGACCTTGAAAAAAGATCGACTTAATAAAATCCAAAAGACTTCTCAATGGATTTATATCACCACCATTCCAAGAGTGAAAACGGCTTAGCGCTTTACTATAAGCGTCAGTGTTATAAGCATCATAGGTAAATAATGACTTAAGAAAGGCTTGCTTGCGACTTAACTCCTGTTCACCACTAAAAAAGCCACTCTCTTCAATTAATTGATAACGTCTTTTTATGGTTTGAAGATTATTGTCATTGGTTAAAGCATACATCAGATTTTCAGTTCCTATGAACCAACGAAAAAATAATCCCGTTTTTACCCAACCAGCATCCACCAGAGTGGTGGCTAGCCATCCAAACATACCAAATCCCCTATATTTTGAATAAAATATTTGCATAATATGTTGTTTGTGATCTATTTTCAATGAATATAGGGCAAGATCAGCAATTCCTGCCAGCTTACATGCAAAGGTAGGGCAATCGGGTTGCTTTAAGAAATGTCTTGGGTTTCTATCATCCAATAGATCGTAAAGAGAATGGATGATAGAT
>DAIAOV010000290.1 GCA_027437055.1 Legionella sp.
TGAAGTTAATACAAAGAAGAGCTTATGGCTTTCGTAACTTTGAAAATTACAGAACTCGTGTTAGGGTGCTGTGCTGTTAAAACTGAGTGCCCCCGTAATTGGGAAAGATCCCCGAAAAATGGCGCGCCCGGAAGGATTCGAACCTCCGACCCTCTGGTTCGTAGCCAGTGGGTATTAAATATAATTCATTTAAAATCAATAACCTGCGATGCATCATTGTGACGAATTACTGCCTAGAACAGCGATAAATATATTAGCTGCGGCGTTAATTTGGCACGTTTTGGGCACACTCCAATAAAGCTTATAATCTTGCATTTGTCCCCAATTTGTATACACTTTAGGGACATTCTTTATTTAATTTTAATTATGACACTTAAGAACTTGATCATAAACCGCATTGAAAATAATAAAGAGCAAATATGGACTCCAGTTGATTTTCTTGATCTAGGAGAATCTGAAGCCGTAAAAAAAGCTTTGCAACGTCTTGTAAATAATCATGA
>DAIAOV010000029.1:0-31814 GCA_027437055.1 Legionella sp.
TTATGATATTTTAAGTGCTTATCCTTATGATAGAATCACTATTAAAGAAAATACCTTACTTGAATTTGATCTATTAAATTATTTAAAAAAGAGACTTCCTCTGTGCAAGTCAGAACTGGATCTTCCTTTTCAAGGTGGAGCTATTGGTTATATTTCTTATGATTTAGGGGCACATCTATTAGGTATTCACGCTAAAGCACAACCCAGTTTACGTGATGTACCTTTGCTTGATCTTGGTTTATACGATTGGGCAATTATCGTTGATCATTATTTAAAAAAAATTACCTTGTTTCTTGCTAATAATCATTCAACAACTGCTGATATTAAACAGGAAATAATAAGACTTTGGTATGAAAGAACATCTAAAAATCAGCGATTTCTTGCTAAGTCAGCTTTCACACCACTTATTACTAAGGAGTCTTATCAAGTTTCTTTTAACGCCATACATCAGGCTTTAAAAGCAGGAAGAAGTTATCAAGTTAATTTTACTCAGCCCTTTCACGCAGAATATGAAGGGGACGCGTGGGAAATGTATAAAAAAATTAGTACTCAAAATCCAGTTCCTTTCGCTGCATTTTTGCGGATTAATGAAGCAGATATCCTCAGCTTCTCTCCTGAACGTTTTATCTTCTACGATAATGGGAGACTATTAACCTCACCGATCAAAGGAACTATTGCTCGCTCTAAAAACCTACTAGAGGACGAACAATTAAAAAATCAATTAGCTTCCTGTACTAAGAATCGAGCAGAGAATGTGATGATAGTTGATTTGTTAAGAAATGATTTTGGCAAGATTTCTTATCCTGGTACGGTAAACGTTTCTAATCTTTGTCACATTCAGAGTTATAATTCATTACATCATTTAGTAAGCGATATTGAGGCTCAATGCTTTGATAACCTTCATCCATTAGACGCTTTTATTTCTTGTTTCCCTGGAGGGTCTATTACTGGAGCCCCCAAACTTGAATCAATGAAAATTATCAATGAACAGGAGGATTATGCGCGAGGAATTTATTGTGGGAGCATAGGATATTTTTCTCAACATGGCTATTTTGACACTAATATTGCAATACGCACTGTTACTGCTAAAAATAATATTTTACATTTAGCGGCGGGAGGAGGAATAGTTATTGACTCTGTTTGTGAAGATGAATATCGTGAATGTTATACTAAAATAGCAGCGATTATTAATGGACTTAGATAAATCATCAGTAAACGATCCGGTTTATTCAGCAGTTATGGTATTGCACGAGATAGCTACTGACTCGTTAGTGTTAACAAAACGCACCAGCCAATTACGTCATCATCCTGGAGAAATCTGTTTTCCAGGAGGTAAAAAGGATGTCGGGGATAAAGATTTGTATGCCACTGCTCTGAGAGAGCTTTATGAAGAGCTAGGGATAACAGAGGACAGAATTACATTAGTAAAACAACTCCAAATTGAACGTACTTTACTTGGTACAGTGATTCAGCCTTGGCTAGCAAAAATTCAATCAATCAAGCCATATCATCTCAATGTGCTAGAAGTAGCTACTTTAGTTTTTATTCCTATGCCTTTAGTGCTCGACTCCAAAAACTATAGAGATCTAATAGTAGAACGAGCAGGAATAAAGTTTAAAAGTTGTGAGTTTATACCAAATGATGAACTGGTATGGGGAGCTACTGCACGAATAATGAAACAATTAATCTTTTGAATTGTACAAATCGGTTTTTATGAACCATGCTTTTACCATATAGGATGTATTTTTATCAGGGATAAGACACATGAAATTATTAACATTTTTTATCTCCTTAATAGGCTTCTCAATTTCTTACTCGTATTCTTTAACTATTGGATCTTCCAAATATAATCCCCCATTCGAGACTTGGGCCAATAAAAATGATCATTATTATGCTTATGGATACGACATCGATTTTATGAGAGAAATATGCAGAAGATTGAATGCGGAGTGCCAATTTAAACCTTTTGATTTTGATGAGCTTTTCCCTGTGTTAGAAGAAAAAAAAGTTGATTTAATTATTGCATCTATCATTATTACTAGTTCAAGAAAAGAACATTTTGCTTTTTCTCTCCCTTACCTTGAAAGCAATGCGCAATATATTACAAACTCCGATTCCACGATTAATACTCTGTCAGACATTCATAATAAAAAAGTAGGCGCAAGAAAAGGGACTCCCTATGGTCAACTCGCCAAAATTGTAAGTAAAGATAATGACATTATATTTTTTGATAGTAGTGAGGACATGTTTATTGGCCTTCAAAATAACAAATTTGATGTAGCAATCATGGATTATGAAGCAGCAAAAAATTGGTGTGCTACAAATCCAGGAATGTATAAGCTAATTGGTGGAAAGATCCCAATAGGGCAAGGTTACGCCATCATGCTTAATTTAGATCAAACAGAGCTGAAGAAAAAAATAGATCGTATCATTCTTGAAATGGAAGCTGATGGTACATTCTTAAAGATTTATTCTCAGTATTTTTAGTGGCATCTACAAGGCAGGCATAACTATTTTTGTAGGTTGGTGTGAGTCGTATCAAATCGGACACCGGCACCCACGCATGGCGCGTGAACGGCTAATGTTGTCAACTTAAGGAATTAACCTTGTGTCACTTATTTGTAGCCTGGTTGCTTGCAACTAGGGATGGCGAGGTTCAATGTTTGATCCCAGTTGCAAGCAACCGAGCTACAAGGGGCTTAAGTTGACGCTATTGCCTGAACACGATTACCTTAATCATGTGTCGCGCAATCAATGTTTTCATTAGACCGCTTATGCTGTGACTGTTGAACTTTCCTTTACAGTATCCTTCTCTTTGAGAGAACGGCGAAGGATTTTTCCAACATTGGTTTTGGGGAGCTCATCAAAAAACTCTACAATCTTAGGGACTTTGTAAGCGGTCAAATGTTCTCTACAATGGGCAATAACTTGCTCTGCAGTCAGATTAGGATCCTTTTTGACTATACATGCTTTAACTCGCTCACCGGACTCTTCATCGTTAACACCGACTACGCCAACCTCTAGAACTCCTGGATGCATACCTATAACTTGTTCTACCTCATTGGGATAGACGTTAAATCCTGAGACAACAATCATGTCTTTCTTTCTATCAACTAAATAGATAAAACCTTGTTCATCCATTCTGGCTATATCCCCAGTCCTTAAAAAGCCATCTTTGGTAAAAACTAAAGCAGTTTCATCAGGGCGCTTCCAGTATCCTGCCATCACTTGTGGACCTTTAATGCATAATTCACCACTAGTCCCAATAGGAACTTCATTACCATCATCATCTCGAATGGAGGCATCTGTAGATGATAGAGGTAAACCAATACTGCCGTTATATCCTTCAAGATACATCGGATTAATAGTTGCAGCAGGACTTGTTTCTGTTAACCCATAGGCTTCTAAAACTCGACTTTTAGTTGCTTCTCTCCAACGAAGTGATACACTTTTTTGTAGAGCCATTCCACCAGATAACGATAGTTTTAATTTACTAAAATCAATTTCTTTAAATTTGGGGTGGTTTAGTAAAGCATTATATAAAGTATTCACTCCTGTTAACGCAGTAAATCCAATATTTTTTATTTCATCTATAAAATGCGCCATGTCACGTGGATTAGTGATCAGTATGTTTTGTGCGCCGGCTTTTAAAAAAGTAAGACAGTTCGCTGTTAAAGAAAAAATATGATACAAGGGGAGAGCTGTTACTATAATATCTTGGTCGCCTATTCCAAGAGGCTCGATCCAAGAATAAGCTTGCAGCACGTTCGCAACTAAATTACCATGAGTTAACATCGCTCCTTTAGCAACACCCGTTGTACCGCCTGTATATTGGAGGAACGCAATATCTTTATTAGTTAGTTCTACTTGATGCAAAGGTGCTTGCTTGCCTTCTAAGAGTGTATAGTTATAGGATACTGCGTGAGGAATAGTGTAAGAAGGAACCATCTTTTTAACATGTTTCACTACAAAATTAACAATCATGCGTTTTAACATCGGGAAGAGATCGCCAATTTCAGTAACAATAACATGTTTTATGTTGGGCATAGAAGGAAGGGCTTTTTCAACAGTTTTCGCAAAGTTTGCAAGGACAACAAGAACTTCGGCACCAGAATCATTCATTTGATGAACTAATTCGTCAGTGGTATATAACGGATTGGTATTAACAACAACATATCCTGCACGTAAAATACCGAAGATGCTAACAGGATATTGGAGCAGGTTAGGCATCATTACCGCAACTCGAGCCCCTTTTTCCAAGCCTAATTGCTGTAAGTAGGCACCAAAGTTTCGAGATAACTCGTCCAGCTTGCTGTAAGTGATATTAGTTTTTAAATTGGTATAGGCAATTCTTTGTGCATAACGACTGCATGATTCTTTAAATAAGGAGATCAGGGATAAGTACTGACTAGGGTCGATTTCATGCGGTACACCATCTTGATATTGTTCAAACCATCTCTTATCCACTTTGTTATCCTTCTGTTATTGTTTCCCACATGTTAGTATAAACAAAAATGTCGGTTATGGATATGATACAAATGAGTGAAAATCTAACAAAAACTCAAGCATTTAAATTAAAAGGTCGACTTTATACTTTTACTGTTATACAAGTATTAAGCGTTGATAAAAATATTTTTTCTCAACAATTCGCTGATACAGTAGTGAAAGCGCCTAAGTTATTTGAAAGAACGCCTGTAGTCTTTGATTTGTCATTTGTTAATCATCTTGAATTTGATTTGCAAGGCTTATGCCAAATCGCCCGTGATTATGGAATGATTCCTGTTGCAATTCAAGGTGGAAATGCGTTGCATGATACCTTAGCCCAGTGCCATGGCTTGGCTGTATTAAATGCTTCCACATCACAAGATAAACCAATAATTGATCGTAGTGAACATTCTGCTGTTGAGCCAATAAAATCTAAATTAATAACAGCTCATATCCGTTCTGGCCAGCAAGTGGTTGCTAAGGGATCTGATTTGATTATTACTTCTTCAGTCAGCCATGGTGCTGAGTTATTATCGGATGGCAATATTCATGTCTATGGGGCATTAAGAGGCAGAGCTTTAGCCGGGCTGTCTGGTGATAAAGAAGCCCGTATTTTTTGCCAATCACTTGAAGCAGAATTAGTTTCTATTGCAGGGATTTATAGCTTGAGTGATACCATCGAACCAGTAAATGGACCTTGCCAAATTTATTTAGTTGACGAGCATATTGTTATTGAGTCTTTATGATAGATATTGTTTTTATATCTGATTTACATTTACATCCTGATGATAAGGAAATTAAGTTACGTTTTGATAACTTTATCGATTGGGCAAAAAATTCAGTAAAAACTATTTATATTCTCGGTGATTTTTTTCATGCCTGGGCAGGAGATGATTCTATTAACGAATGGAGCTTAGGGATAGCAAGACAGCTTCATTCCTTAGTATCGGTTGGTATCTCTTTATTTTATATGGCGGGCAATAGAGATTTTTTATTAGGTGATGCTTTTGCTAGACATGCAGGCTGGACGGTATTACCTGAACCAACAATTATTTCGTTAGGCCAAGAACAGGTCATGTTAGTCCATGGCGATAGGTATTGTGTTAAAGATAAAGCGCACCAACGATTTAGATTATTAACCCGTAATAAGTTATTTTCTTTTTTATTTCTTAGTTTGCCTTTGAGTTATCGTGAACGATTGGTCAACAAAGTACGAACAATGAGTCAGCATAACCAAAGTAAATCTGTGGAAGAAATAGATGTAGTAGTTGATTCTGTTATTAAGCATATGTCGAAGCATAAGATCACTACATTAATTCATGGCCATACTCATAAACCAGGCCTGACTTGCTATGATATCAAGCCACAAGAATTTAAGAGATATGTACTTAGTGATTGGGATGACAACCCAATACTATTGTGTTATGATAATACAAAAGGGGTTTATTTTACCCAGATTTAATTGGAGTCTTATATGACTAGAGCTAAAGATACAGAAATGCAGGATAAACTAAAGGAAATTCGCGACAAAGAAGAGTTGAATGCGGTTGCAGAGTATAAACAAAAATTAGCAAGCGATCGGGCAGCAGCTCGTGCTGCTGAGCTTGATGAGCTGAAACAAAGTCTTATTGTTAGACATGATGATAAAGGAAACCCTATCTCTGCTTGGGATGATTGGATGCAACATATAGACAAAGCTACGTCGGAAGCTGCGGCAGCCTATAATAGCGAATGGAGAATATCCATGTTGAATTTAGTGAATATGCTTAACTTGATGGTGCAAGCGGTCGATGGTAAGTTGGAGGAAAACCTTAGAATACCAATAAAACAGTTTATAGTTGATGGTGTAATTCTTGGAACGATTAAAGATAGTTTTATTAAACCTCCTTCTGAAATAACATTACCTTCTTTAGAACATAATGTTACTTTCACTAATGATAATAAGCTAAAAATAGCCCCTTTGATTCGTTCTGATCTCGTAGATAATAAAGATGTTTTAGCTAAAGAGAGACAAGATCTTGAAGCTGCTTTTGAGAAGGGAGTCGTAAAATGGTTAAAAGACAACGGTTATAAACCTCATCCTACAGAAGAAAAACAATTTGTTCATGAGACAACGGGAAAACTTTTAGACAAAGCAGCCTTCGATGACTTGAAAAATGATCCTGTAAACGGATTACAAAATTTTCTTACAGAAACAACAGACTTAAGTTTTACCCCAAGCCGCTAATTAACGATTTTTTCAGATCCTTCTTATCCGAGCCGCGTGCGTGAGTAAGCGGTTTTGGATAATGCGTTTCATCTTGACTTAATGCCATTAGAAGTAGGTCGGGCAACAAATTGCCCGACAAAATATTCTATCCATAACTTCTAAACGTTCACGTAATGGCGTCAGCTTAAGGAATTAACCCTGTACACTTATCTGTAGCCTGGTTGCTTGCAACCAGGCTACTCCATGGGCTTAAGTTGACTTCACACAATGAACAAATTATTGCTCTTCCACACGTTCACAAAGCAACGCTACATTGGCTGCTGATATTGCTGGAATTCCACTATGGAAACGGAATATCGTATCAGCTGAGAGAATGAATCTATTTTCTATTGCTAATAATTCCTTCACTCGCTGTTCAATGTCACCGCCATAAAGATTGGCTAGATGCAGGTAATTCTCAAAATGTCGTGCTTCAGAACGAAGTAAAGTGCCATAGAATTTTGCTAGCTCGGCATCTTCAAGATAAGGGATAATGGCATTAAAACGTTCACAAGAGCGGGCTTCTATAATTGCTCCTATGATGAGTTGATCGCACAAACGCTCTTTGCCTACTCTACTGGTGACTTCTTTATGGAGTGTCGTCGCGTAATCGGAAGGGTGTAGTGGCCCAAAAGAAATTCCTCTTTGCTGCATGAGATTAATTACTTTTTCAAAATGAAGTAATTCTTCACGGGCTAAGGGGGACATTACATCCACTAATTCTTTCCGCTCAGGATATTTACTCATAAAATTGATTGCAGTAGCCGCTGCTTTTCGTTCACAATGTGCATGATCTACCAATAAAAGAGGAACATGGCTGGCGGCATAATTTAGCCATGGCTCAGGGGTTTTAATTTGCAGAAATTCATGTAATCTCTGTAAATCTTCATCTAATCGTTTTACCATCAGTAAAATACACTATAATTTCAAATAAATTGTCTTATATCACAGACGTTAAAAAAATTAAATTGGATGCATAATGAACGAGAAAAAAACAGCGGATGAAATAAATCAGTGGTTTTCAACTTACGGTGCGATTACTGCTGAGAGAATACTCGGTACTTATCAAATAGTTTTACCACAAACTGAACTTATAGCCGCAGTCAAAAGTTCCTTTAGCTTTTATCATCAGTTATTGCAAGTGCCTTTAAAAAATGTTCTGAATGGAATAATACTGCAGCAAGCGAATGACTATCATGTCTATGCTCAAAAATTATTTATTGATTATTTACTATCAGGTGAAAGCGGAAAGCCACCTGAGTCCCAAGGCGCTCACACAAGGGAGTCTATAGAGGAAGAAAGAAAGTTCTTAGTTACCATTGGCGAAGAGTTTCATCAAAAGCAAACTATTCATGATTCATTAATTGCTAATAGTCAGTCTGTCCTAATTAAAATAGCCAAAGAATGGAAAGTTATTATGGAGTCGGCAATTAAACTTACTAGTGCTACGTTGAAGAATAATAATTTTGAAACTAAAAAGAGCTTAATTAGAAGAGCAATTAGTCATGGTTTAGTTTATTGTGATTTGACAGCGCAGCAAGCAAAGAATAATCAATCTGTTTTTGTAGACAAAATGGATGAAATTCTTAAATTGAACTTATCGGCACAATTAAAAGAAAAAATTTTCCATAATTTATCAGATTTAATTAATTTTACAGTTAATTTTAATAGCAAGATTGCTAGTTTTTTAGAAAGGGCTGATGAAATTACTCAAAGTGCCTTGTCTTATCGTACACAATTTTATGATTGCATTCTGCGTGTGACAGAGCTAATTAAATTATTACCAGAGTATAGGATTGATCCAGTTCAAGATGAAATCAATAGAGAGTCATTGTATTTTGATAAGACCATAGGGGAGCGACGAAGTAAATGAGCGAGCTAATCGCACTCCATGTGAATTTATATTAGCCAGAAGTGCATCATTTAAGGTATAATAATGCGCTTTAAACTAAGGTCTACTTATAGACCCAAATCTCATGGAGTAATAATGGCTAAAGAATTAACCTTATCAATTATTAAACCCGATGCGGTAGCTAAATCTGTTATCGGACAAATCTATACTCGTTTTGAAAATGCAGGTCTCGATATTGTTGCTGCAAAAATGACACAATTATCACGTGAGCAAGCAGAAAGCTTCTATGATATCCACAGAGAGCGTCCTTTTTTCAAAGATTTAGTTGAATTTATGATTTCTGGCCCTGTAATGATTCAAGCGTTAAAAGGGGAAAATGCTGTAGCCAAAAATAGAGAAATCATGGGAGCTACTAACCCTAAAGAAGCTGCCGCCGGAACAATTCGCGCTGATTTTGCAGACAGTATTGATGCTAACGCGGTACATGGTTCAGATAGCCTTGAGAATGCTGCTCGTGAAGTTGCATTTTTCTTTGAACCACACGAAATTTGCAATAGATAAACTAATTTGGAGTAAGCATGTCAGAACAAAAAGTTAATCTATTGAATTATAATTACCAACAGCTGCGAGAGTTATTATCTTCTTGGGGGGAAAAACCCTTTAGAGCACAACAGCTGATTCAATGGATTCATCAAGTTGGCTTACATGACTTTACTCAAATGACTAATCTCGGGAAAGCTTTAAGAGAAAAGCTTTCCCGATTGTCTTTTATTGGTGTGCCTGAAATTGTAACGTGTCAAAAATCAGCTGATGGTACTCATAAATGGCTATTAAAACTAGAATGTGGTAATTGTATAGAAACGGTGTTTATCCCTGAGAAAACCCGTGGAACACTCTGTGTTTCATCTCAAGTAGGATGTGCATTAAACTGTTCTTTTTGCTCTACTGCGAAGCAAGGCTTTAATCGTAATTTATCTACTGCAGAAATTATCGGTCAAGTATGGCTTGCTGTCAGAGAGCTATCTTCCAATCAAGGGGCACATGATAAACGGGTTACTAATGTGGTCATGATGGGAATGGGAGAACCACTGCTGAATTTTGATAACGTTGTTTCTGCAATGAATATTATGATGGATGATTTTGCTTATGGACTATCTAAGCGCCGTGTTACTTTGAGCACTTCAGGAGTACTCCCTGATCTAGAGCGTCTTAGAGAAGTAAGTCCCGTCGCGTTGGCAGTATCTCTTCATGCCCCTAATGACGAATTACGTAATGAACTTGTTCCCATAAATAAAAAATATCCATTGAAACAATTAATGGCTCTTTGCAAAACTTATTTTAAAGATGAACCGCGTAGAAAAGTTACGTTTGAATACGTCATGCTAAAAGGTGTTAATGATCAAAGGGAACACGCTCTGCAATTAATTAAATTACTTAAAAATATACCTGCAAAAGTCAATTTAATTCCATTTAATCCATTTCCTATGTCACAGTATGAGCGTTCCTCACAAGAAGCTATAGATGCGTTTAGAGATCTGTTAATAAGTCATGGAATTAATACCATTACCCGTAAAACACGTGGTGATGATATAGATGCTGCTTGTGGTCAGTTAGCTGGTGAAGTTAAAGACAGGACCAGTCGTTCATCGCGATGGCAAAAGCTGCACTTTATGCCTAAATCAAACCAGACGGATGATGTTGCTGCGATGTAACTGTTCAGAACCTTTTATGTCGAACTCATGTTAATTAGTTAATAAATGAGCTTATAAATCATTTTTAATTTCTCAGTAAGCGGTTATAATGCAAAATCTTTTCTAACCTCAAGTGGTTATTGTGCAAAAAGCGCTGCGGTTCTTGATAATACTGACCAGTTTATTTTTATTAGCTTGTCATCATAATAAAAATACTCAGGTCGAGACTTTGAAAACACCCGATCTCAAGAAGGCTGCTTTATTCAATGTACAATTAGGTATGGGGTATTTAAAACAAGGTGACAGGCCTCGAGCAAAAAAGAAACTCCTGCTGGCAATGGAACAAGAACCTAGCTCAGCTGATGTAAATGCAGCAATGGCTTATTATTATGAGCAAACTAATGAATTGGATAAGGCTAAGAACTATTATTTAAAAGCTATATCCTTATCTTCGAATGGCGGGCCTCAACTTAATAACTATGGGACCTTCTTGTGTCGCCAAGGAGAATATAAAAAGGCAGAAATGTATTTTTTAAAGGCTGTAAAAGATGATAATTATATTCATACTGCAGGTGCTTATGAAAATGCAGGTCTTTGTGCCCAAGCTATTCCTGATCTTAATAAAGCAAAACATTATTTTACAACAGCGCTGAATCAGGATCCGAGCAGGAAAATGTCACTTTATGAGTTAGTAAGGATTGAAAGTAAACAGGGACATAATGCAGAGGCACTTTCTCTGCTCCAAAAAAATCCAGAGTTGGTATTAAATGATAAGATTTTCTTAGCTTTAGCAAAAGAAATTGCAGAAAAAGCAGGTAAGCTTGATATAGCTGCAGAGTATGAAAACAATTTTAATAAAATAAATCCGCATACTAATAATAGTGGAGTGAATAATGAATACAGCACCCGTAATGGATGAAGTAAATAACACTGAAATTGATAATCTAGGAACACAATTTGCAAATCTACGCCAACAAAAGGGCTATTCTGTTGATTATGTTGCAAATAAATTGCATCTGCGAGCTCGTATTATTGAGTTAATTGAAAGTGGCGAATTTCATCTTTTGCCAGAACCTGTTTTTGTTAAAGGTTATCTTCGTGCCTACTCTAAATTGTTAGGCGTTTCTCCAGAACCTTTTCTTTCTGTATTTAATACGCAATATTCTTTCGAGAAAAAGCCTGAGAAAGCTTTATGGCAAAGCAAGCGCGAGTCACATAAAGCGGAGCATTTTATTCGTTGGTTTACTCTATTATTTGCTATAGGGGTCATTGTGGCTGTTGGTATTTGGTGGCAAAAAAATCGAGACAGTCAGCCTGTCTACTCAGTTAAAAAAACGGTAACTGATTTATCCCTAAATCAATCAACTGCAACTGAACAAGCGACAACAGAGTTAAAGCTAACAGACTTATCTAAAATGCAATCTTTATTAACTCCTGCTACTAGCATGTCCCCATTGGAGAAAGAAGGTGTCTGAGCGAATTCAAGCAGTCCGTGGAATGAATGATGTATTACCTGATAGGACTGCTATTTGGCGTTATGTAGAGCAAAATTTTGCTAGCTGTCTTTTACGCTATGGCTATCAGGAAATACGTTTCCCTTTAGTTGAAAGCACACAATTATTCAAACGAACTATTGGAGAAGTGACCGATATAGTTGAAAAAGAAATGTATACTTTCAATGATCTAAATGGCGATAGCCTGACACTCAGACCTGAAGGTACTGCTGGCTGTCTACGTGCCTGTTTGGAGCATGGGTTGTTACATAACCAACAGCAAAAATTATGGTATGTAGGCCCTATGTTTCGTCATGAAAGGCCACAAAAAGGACGTTATAGACAATTTACCCAGTTTGGCGTTGAAGCTTTTGGAATATCTGATTTCACTATAGAACTCGAATTAATATCAATTTGTCGTAGGCTGTGGGCACAATTAGGATTCGCTAATCATGTTGAATTGCAAATTAATACATTGGGTGAATTAGTAGAGCGCCAAAATTATAAAGAAGTTCTTATTGAATATTTTCGTGATCATTATCAACAGCTTGATGAAGACAGTAAAAGACGACTAGAACGAAATCCTTTGCGTATTCTTGATAGTAAAAATCCTGACTTACAGCAATTGATCGCAAAAGCACCCAAATTAATTGATGTTTTAGAGGGTAAAAGCCGCGAACATTTTCAAGCATTTTGCGATGGTTTGACCGCATTGCAGATACCTTATACTATTAATCCATTTTTAGTTAGAGGGTTAGATTATTACGGCCATACTGTTTTTGAATGGGTGACTGATAAGTTAGGAAGCCAAGCTACAGTGTGCGCTGGCGGTAGGTACGATATATTAGTTGAGCAACTAGGAGGGGCATCCACTCCTGCAGTAGGTTTTGCCCTAGGTATGGAACGCATATTACTGTTAATGGAAACGTTAAACTCAATTACATTGCCCGAAAAAAGTGAGTCTTTATTTATCATTGCTACAAATACTGAAGCTGTAATACAAGGATTAGCTATAGCAGAATTAATTCGTAATACTTATCCATCTATAGAAGTAATTACTAATACAGCGGGTGGTAGCTTTAAAAGTCAATTCAAAAAGGCTGATAAAAGTGGTGCTCGATTCGCTTTAATTTTAGGTGACGATGAAATTGCAAATCAATGTGTTAGCATTAAGGATTTACGAAAAGATATGGAACAGATTACTGTTGAACAAAAGAACATTAATCAGTTTTTACGCGATTATTTTGAGTTAGTGTGAGGGCGTATTATGTCTGTATATATGACAGAAGAAGAGCAGCTAGAAGTTATAAAAAAATGGTGGAAACGTTATGGTAATATAGTCACTGTTTTATTGTCAGTTATACTCCTTTGTATTGCTGGATATAGATACATGCATTGGCATCAGAACAAGTTGACTCAACAAGCATCAGTTATTTATGAAAATATGATGGTTGCTTTATCGAATCAAAATACTAAATCAGTCAGAGCCTATGCTAATGAGTTAATTAAAGATTATGGCAACTCGGTTTATGCAGATGCGGCACATTTAACCCTTGCCAAAGTTTATGTTTCTAAAAATAAACTGGATCAGGCTAAAGATGAGCTAACGTTTGTAGCTGATAAAGGGAAAATGGCCACCTTAAAACAAATAGCTAAAATTCGTATAGCACGTATATTAGTAGCTGGTAAATCTTATACGAATGCTTTAAGTGAGTTGAGCACCATAGAGGATGAAACGTATTTGCCGGTAATTAATGAATTAAAAGGTGATATATACGGTGCAACGGGCCAATACCAGCAAGCTATTGCAGCGTATCGCTTAGCTCTTGATGAGGTTAAAACGAATGGAATGGGTAATTTATTTTTAGAAATGAAAACAAACGAATTAGCCATGAGAACTCAATCGATGATTTCTGATAACAAAAAGAATCAGTCGGCTTAAATTGATGATAATAAGGTTTTAGTTTTATGAAAATTAGATTTTTGATTTTGACTTTATGCACATTGGTTCAAGGATGCTCTAAAGTAGATGATTACATGTTAGGTAAGGATAATACGCCTCAGCCTAAGGAATTAAAGTCTATAGAACCACAACTTAAAGTAGCACAGAATTGGAGTGCACCGGTAGGCAAGTCTCATAAAAGCAATGAGTATTTGAAGCTAAAACCAGCTGTACGTGGTAGTGTTGTCTATACGGCGGATCCTAGCGGGTTAATCCAAGCTGTTAGTAAAAGTAATGGTAAAGTGATATGGTCCACTCAACTAAAGCATGGAGTTGTAAGTGGTCCAACTGTTGCTGAAGGATATATAGCTGTTGGTACTAACGCATCCTCCGTTGCTTTGCTAAATCAATCCGATGGTAAAGTACTGTGGCATAATAAGGTTTCTAGTGAGGTTTTGGCACCACCGGCAGTGCATCGTAAAAAAGTAATTGCAAAAACTATTGATGGAAAAGTATTTGCCTTTGATGCTTCTACTGGTAAACAGCTTTGGGTTGCTGAACACGGCTCGCCAAGTCTTGTACTTAAAGCAAGTTCTTCGCCAATTATTGTAGGTAATTTGGCTCTTATTGGATTTCCAGATGGAAAACTAGATGCTCTAGAATTAGATACTGGTCGCGTTGTTTGGCAGCGAAGTATAGCTTACTCTATGGGCGCAAGTGATGTAGAGCGTTTAGTTGATATAGATTCTGATCCTATAGTAAAAGATAATGTAGCTTATTTAGCGAGCTATCAAGGATATATTGGTGCTTTATCGCTGAGCGATGGTCAATTCATTTGGAGAAAGCCCGGATCGGTATATAAAAATATGGTTTTGAGTGGTAATAACTTATATTTAACGGACAGCAATGATGTAGTCTGGTCCTTAGATAGACTTACCGGAAATGTGAATTGGAAGCAAACTGCACTAAAAGCAAGAGGACTTACTGAGCCGGCTCTTATAGGTAACGACTTGGTTGTTGGCGATAAAACAGGATACTTACATTTTATTGGGGCGCAAACAGGGGAGTTATTAGCTCGCTCTCAATTACCGGGAAGTGTTACTACCTCTCCTAGTGTAATAGGAAAAAAAGTGTATGTATTAACTGACAATGGAATGCTTAATCAATTGTCTGTGAGCTAATAATGATTCCAGTAATTGCCCTAGTTGGTCGCCCTAATGTGGGTAAATCAACATTATTTAATAGACTTACTAAGACACAAGATGCTCTGGTTGCTGATTTTCCCGGGCTGACGCGTGATAGACAGTATGGTCAAGCTCAATATAACAATAAATCATTTATTGTAGTTGATACTGGTGGTATTGGCGTAGACGATATTGCTGTTGATAGTTTGATGTCTAGACAATCTACAATTGCTTTAAATGAAGCGGATGCGGTGCTTCTTATTGTCGATGGACGTTCAGGTCTTACTGGGATTGATGAAAATATAGCTGGCAGTTTAAGAAAACTAAATAAAAAAGTTCATTTAGTCGTCAATAAAACTGAAGGGTTGGATGATGACATTGCCTGCTCTGATTTTCAGTCTTTGGGTATTTCACATGTCCATTCTATATCTGCAGCGCACGGTCAAGGTGTTAGTTCTTTATTAGAACAAGTTTTATTACCATTTGATTGCCAAACTGAAAGTGAAAGCGATGATAATGTAATTAAAATTGCTTTTGCAGGACGTCCTAATGTAGGTAAGTCGACATTAATTAACAGAATTTTAGGTGAAGAGCGGGTTGTGGTATATGACATGCCAGGAACAACTCGAGATAGTATTGCTATACCGTTTGAACGCGATAATCAGCCTTACATACTTATAGATACGGCTGGAGTGCGTAGGAAGTCGCGAATTGATGAGAAAATTGAAAAATTTTCCGTAATTAAAACGTTACAAGCTATTAAAGAATCTAATGTTTGTTTGCAGTTACTGGATGCAAATGAAGGCATCACCGATCAAGACATGAACTTACTTGGCTTCATTATTGAATCAGGTAAAGCCCTCGTTATTGCTGTTAATAAATGGGATGGTTTGGACGAAGATCATAAAGAAAGAATAAAAGACGAACTCTCAAGAAGACTGCACTTTGCCAATTTTGCAAAAATACGATTTATATCAGCCTTGCACGGTAGTGGCGTTGGTGGATTATTTAAAGACTTTATTGAAGCTTATACTTCTGCAACACAGTCTTTTTCTACTCCTAGACTAACGCGACTGCTGCAAGATATCAGCACGAAGCATACTCCTCCTTGTGTGAATGGACGACGAATCAAGCTAAGATATGCTCATATAGGAGGACATAATCCTCCAGTTATTGTAATTCATGGTAACCAATTGAGTTCCTTGCCAGAAAGTTATAAGCGTTATTTGACTAATGAGTTTATTAAACATCTTGGATTGATCGGAACCCCTTTAAAAATTGAGTTTAGAGGCGGAGAAAATCCGTTTTCAGGAAAGAAAACTAAATTGTCACAAAGGCAAGTGAATAAAAAGCGAAGATTGATGAAACATGTTAAAAGGAAAAAGTGATTTTTATAGTGCAGTATAGATTTGAACACTCCAGCCGTACCCTTACAAAATTGTATGCATTCACGCATTAAGCTTTTGTAACGTAGGTCGGGCCCTTTGGCCCGATGTTAAGTGGTACATTTTAAGATGTCATCATGCCCATAAAGAGCACATTTGTCGGGCCAAAAGGCCCGACCTACAGCTTAAGTTGTATTTTTATACTAAATTCTCAATGTTAGCACATCACAAGGTGCATGATTAATAACCGCATTAGCTGTACTACCTAGAAAGGAATGTAATCCTGTCGATGCATGGCTACCTATGATAACGAGCTGGCAGTTTAATTCTTTAGCTTTATTAAAAATGTGCTCTTTAACTGAGCCAACTTCTACAAACTGTTGTTCTGCAGGGATATTAAAATTTTCACCTATAAGAGATAAAACAGTTTGTGCATCATCTTTCACTGGGTTTGCTAACTCGGTAAAACCTAACCCTTGGGCTAGTTGAAAGCTCGTTGGTAATTCAATGACGTGTAAAAGGAAAAGCTTTGCATCAAACTTCTTGGCAAGAGCAGATGCTTTTTCAGTAAGATGATTATGTTCGTTAAGCAGATCCGTAGCAAATAAGATATTGGTATACATAAAAAATCCTTCTTAAATAGAATCATAAGACTTCTTTCAAAACCCATTGTCTCGAGTGATGTGCGAGGAGGAATGGAGCGCAGAACCGTAGTGTACACGTAAGTACATGAAGATTCGAGCACTGTACCGACGAAGCAACTCACCGAGACAGTAGAGTTTCGAAAGAAGTCTGCTAAGTTATAGTGTAGTAGATTCTACGTCATGAGTTAACTTAATATTAGGATTTATTTCCAATAGGGGCGTCAGTACAAAATCCCTTGCGGTCATGAGAGGATGGGGGATACAAAGATTGTGCGTGTTAATTGTTCTGGAGCCATAGAGAATAATATCAATGTCCAGCGTTCTTGGTCCCCAGCGTCTTTTTCTAATACGTCCTTGTTTTTTTTCAATTTCTCTACAGCATTTTAATAATAATTGAGGAGGCAGCTGGGTAACAATTTCAACTATGACATTACAAAAGTCTTGTTGAACTTGTAAGCCCCAGGCTTTATTCCAATACAAGCTTGATACTTTAAGAACTGCGGTAGAGCGTATCTTTTTGATAGACTCTATTGCTTGTCTCACTTGACGTTCTGGAAATTTTTGATTAGACCCCAACCCTAAGTAGCATAAATTCATTTAACGACTTTTGGTTTTCGTCTACGTCTCGAACGAGGTGGGGCAGGCGGAGTGACTTGCTCAATCATCTGCGCTTGAGTTACTTCATCTGCTTCTTGGAATGAAGTCCACCACTGAGCAATTTCCATTGATTCATCACCGGATAGTGCTCTTAATGCCATAAAATCAAAGGCTGCTCTGAATCGAGGATGCTGCAGTAGATTGTATGCTCTTCCTCCTTGTCGCTTGACAAAACGATACTGCAAGAGCCATATTTCTCTAATGACCTGGGTATATCGTTTAGGAATAGATATAATCTTGTTTTGTTCGGAAATAACAAGTGACATTGCCTTTTCAATAGCAGGCAAAGGATCTAATCCTGAGCTTTGTAGTTTCTTAGAAAGTTCTAGCATAGGAAACCATAATAATACTGCAAATAAAAACGCAGGTGTTACCGGTTTGTTGTCACGAATTCTAGTATCAGTATTTTCAAGCGCAATCCCTATTAAGGCGTTTACTGGATATTTGCTTTCTAATAATATCGCTGTTTGCGGGCATAAATGCTGAAATAAACCGTACTGTATCAGAAGTCTGTGAACAGTTTCTGCCTCACCACATTGGTATAATTTTGTTATTTCATCAAAAAGACGCGAATTAGAAACATGAGTGATTAAAGCGCTAATTTGTGGAAAAGGGGCCTCTGTTTCTGGAGCAAGTTTAAAATGCAATTTAGCACTAAATCTTACTGCACGTAGCATGCGAACAGGGTCTTCTGTATAGCGTGTAATCGGATCACCTATAATACGAATTAGCTTTTGGTGAACATCCTTTACCCCGCCAGTAAAGTCAATGATCGAAGAATCATCAATATTGTAATAAAGCGAATTGATTGTGAAATCTCGTCGCCAAGCATCTTCATCTAGAGAACCGTATACATTGTCTCTAACAAGCATACCTCGTTCATTAGTTTGTTGGCTTGAGTCAACTGCATCATGACCACGAAATGTAGCTACTTCAATAATTTCACGGTGAAAAATAATATGAACAAGCTTAAAACGACGGCCTATGATTCTGCCGTTGCGGAATAAATTTTTAATTTCTGTAGGTGTAGCATTGGTAGCAACATCAAAGTCTTTCGGGGCTTTGTGAAGCAATAAATCACGAACACTTCCTCCAACCAGATAAGCTTGAAAGCCGGCGCTAATTAAGCGATTTAGAACCTTAATGGCATTGTTGCTAATGTCTGCTTTAGATATGGAATGTTTATTCCTGGGAATTATATAAGCTGCATCCACAGGACGCTTAGTCCCTCGTTTTTTTTTCAACAGCTTTTTGATGAACTTGATGATTATTTTGTCTCTCATAAATAATTAGAACAAAAGTAATTATAACGAAGCAAATGATTAAAGTGAATCATTTACCTTTACAAATATTTTAGAGAGAATGCCTAACTTGAAATTAACTCCTGGATAATGCATGGATTTTATTAACATAGTCGTAAGTTTAATTGCATTAGTTATTCTTGAAATTGTTCTAGGGATAGATAATCTAGTTATTCTATCTATTCTGACTGAGAAACTACCTAAAGGAAAAAGGAAAAAAGCCCGACGACTCGGACTTATCTTTGCTTGGATGACTCGATTGCTTTTATTAGGATCTGCTGTTTATATGGTCAGATTAGTTAAGCCTTTAGTGAGTATTGGCAGCCTGACTTTTTCTGCCCGAGATATATTTTTATTTTTGGGTGGTGCATTTTTAATATGGAAGGCTACTGATGAAATTCACCAAGACATAATGAATGAACCGTTAGTAACACCAATACTAGAAAGAACTCATTCTGCTACTACCTTTAGAAAAGTTGTTATGCAAGTGGCTTTACTCGATATCATATTTTCTTTAGATAGTGTTTTAACGGCTGTAGGGTTAACTACTGAGTTTTGGATAATGGCCGTTGCCATCACTTGTGCGATTTTTATTATGATTTATGCCAGTGAACCTGTTAGTGAGTTTATAAGTAAGCACCCAACTGTAAAAATGCTCGCACTCAGTTATTTGATTCTGATAGGAACAGTATTAATAGCTGATGGCTTTTCATTTCATGTGCCAAGGGGGTATTTGTATTTTGCTATGGGGTTCTCATTGGGCGTTGAGTCGCTAAACTTAGTTAAAAATTCACGAAAAAAACGTAAAAAAATATCGGGGAATTAATATGTTATTTGTTAAATCATTTCACATTGTTGCTCTAATAGCGTGGTTTGCTGGTTTATTCTATTTGCCGCGATTATTTGTATATCATGCTGAAGCGACAGATCATATTAGTCTAGAACGATTTAAAATAATGGAAAGACGGCTTTATTATGGGATTACTTGGCCTGCTGCGGTGGTAACTACGATATTAGGAGTCTGGCTTATTTGTTATAATCCTAGTTATTATCTAAAATCAGCCTGGATGCATGCCAAATTGGGGTTAGTGTTTTTAGTATGGGCTTATCATTTGCTTTGTGGCCATTATCTTAAATTGTTTGCAAGTGACAAAAATACTAAAACTGCTTTATTTTTTCGTTTTTTTAATGAGGTAACCATCTTTCTGCTTATTGGGATAGTTATATTAGTTGTTGTGAGGCCTTTTTAATGAGCAGGTGGGGCTGTGGCTCTTGCGGATAAGCTCCTAGAGTTCCGCACGAAGTTTGAGTATAGCTTCATGCTTTTTTAAATGAAATATTCAAAATTCTCTACGTACCGCGCATAAAGCGCGGTACGTAGAGAGAAGTTTCGTGTGGGTTTCTTAGGGACAAACCACGGGACATTGGAATAATGGGCAATATTATTCTAAGGAGATTATTCCATTTCAACCATATCGAAATCTTCTTTACTTGCACCGCAATCTGGGCAGAACCAATTTTCAGGGACGTCCTCCCAGCGAGTTCCTGGTTCAATCCCATCCTCTGGCCATCCTTCTTCTTCATCATATATAAAGCCGCAAATAACACAAATGTACTTTTTATATTCTTGCATAACTAAGACTCGATTTTTAAAAAGCGTAATTTATAGTTTGTAAGTCTTTATGTAAAGTTAAACTGTAATTAATGTAAATTTTAGATAAAAAAAGTATTATTTTTTGCTAAATAAATTAAAGAGCTGTACTATTGCCTCAACAATTTTTGTTAATTATTGGATTTTTATGACCCGTTCTTCAGATTTATTTCACCAAGCTCAAGGATTAATACCAGGTGGAGTTAATTCTCCAGTGCGTGCTTTTAAGGGCGTAGGAGGAGACCCTATCTTTTTTAAAAAAGGTAGTGGGGCATATCTTACAGACGTCGATGATAAAGTTTATATTGATTATGTTGGCTCATGGGGGCCTTTAATTCTTGGACATTGCCATCCGGCAGTAATCAGTGCTGTTGATAAGATTCTTCATAGTGGGATGAGCTTTGGAGCACCTACCGAGCTTGAGGTTCAGTTAGCGAAAAAAATTAGTTTATTGGTGCCTTCTATCGAAAAAGTACGAATGGTAAATTCAGGTACAGAAGCAACTATGACAGCAATTAGACTTGCTCGTGGATTTACTAACAGAAATAAATTTATTAAGTTCAATGGCTGCTATCATGGTCATAGTGATAGTCTATTGGTAAAAGCAGGTTCGGGGCTTCTTACTTTAGGAATTCCTTCAACTCCAGGAATACCTGCGAGCATAACTGAACATACGTTAACTGCTGATTTCAATGATTTGAACCAAGTAGAACAGTTATTTAAAAAATATCCTGATGATATTGCTACCATTATTGTAGAGCCTGTGGCTGGGAATATGGGATTTGTATTGCCTAAACCAGATTTTTTAAAAGGCTTACGTGAACTATGTGATCAGTATAAAGCGTTATTAATTTTTGATGAGGTAATGACTGGATTTAGAGTGGCTCTTGGTGGGGCTCAAAGTATATTCAACATTACTCCTGATATTACTACTTTAGGCAAGGTTATTGGTGGAGGCATGCCCGTAGGGGCTTTAGGTGGCAAAGCTGAAATCATGTCGTTTCTAGCACCTGAAGGGCCTGTTTATCAGGCAGGGACTCTTTCGGGAAATCCATTAGTTATGGCCGCTGGTTTAGCTACTTTAGAAGAAATTGAAAAGGCTGGTTTTTTTGCTGACTTAAGTAAAACAACTAGTGCATTAACTCAAACATTATCCTCTGTGGCTGAAGCATTAGATATCCCATTGTTTACTGCCTCTTTGGGAGGGATGTTCGGCTTTTGTTTTACAGATAAAAAATCGGTTGCTAATTATGCTGATATTGCTGCTTCTGATGAGTCTTTATTTAAAAAGTTTTATCATGGGATGCTAGGGGCTGGTGTCTATTTTGCTCCCTCCATGTATGAAGCTGGATTTGTATCCAGCGCTCATAGCGATGCTGAAATCAAGAAAACCGAACTCGCTGCAGAAAACGTTCTTTCTCGATTAAAAAAGGAATCAATGGGATAAAAACATCCTTGTTGTACGCGTGTAGTCCGGTTGCTTGTAACTGGGAAAGAGTCCAAAGCGTGCACGGAAAAAGCTATTGCCAAATGAGGCTTGTATTTTAGACCGTTGCGTACAGGGATGTACGCACCGATTGCAGGATGCGGATTGTCTAAAATACAAGCCTCATTTGGCAATAGCGAAATTGTGGCACGATGTGTTAACGCAACTGCTTAGCTGCGGCTTTCTATTGATAAGAAATTGAACATAAGGGCTATGAAATAAGTAGCTATTTTTAAATTAATAAATTAATCATAAAATGCTAGACAGTAATTTTTCCGCATGTCATATTCAAATAGAAATGTTTTGGCAGAGGAAGGCATAACATGTCGAGATTGAGTAACAAAAAAATGTTTTGGTATTCAATGCCACAGGGAACAGTGGCGCTTTTTTTCATACAAGTAGTAGCTACCTTAAGTTTTAGTGTCCTTTATTCAACTCTAGTTTTGTATATGAAAGGCAAATTAGGTTTACCTGTAAATACAGCAAATAGCATTATGGGGGTATTTATAGCGTTTAATTTTGCTTTGCATTTACTTGGCGGATATTGGGGCGGTCGATTGTTATCTAATCGAGCCCTGTTTTGTATTGGTATGGTTGCTCAAGTTATAGGTTGCGTCCTTTTATCGGTAGGTGATCTGACTTTTCTCTATTATGGTTTAGCCGCTTTTTTAACTGGCTCTGGTTTAAATGTTACTTGCTTGAACTGCATGTTAACTCAACGATTTGCTCCCGATGATTTGCGACGGGAAACCGCTTTTCTTTGGAATTATGCAGGAATGAATATAGGTTTTTTTATAGGATTTACTTTGAGTGGAATGTTTCAGCTTACTCAAAATTATCAGCGTCTTTTCCTTATCAGCAGTCTAGGGAATTTAATCGCTTTAATTATTTGTCTTTATTGTTGGCATGAGTTGTCAGACAAAGATACATCATATTCTAGAAAAGAAAAGTTGTTACAAAAAAAAGCCACTTTTTGGGGAGTAGGATTTATTTTGCTACTCCCTTTTTTATTGAGCCAATTGCTGCAATATGCTGATTGGGCTAATAAATTAGTGGTAGTCACCGCAATATTAATGCTCTCATTCATCCTATTTGTCGCTCATCAACAACCTACACGCGATGCAAAAAATAAAATTAATGCTTTTGCTGTTTTGATGATTTTCGGCACAGTTTTTTGGATGCTATATCAAATAGGTCCAATGGGTTTAACTGTTTTTATTGATCATAACGTCAAAAGGGAATATGGTGATTGGATTATACCGCCACAATGGTTTCAAAATATTAACACTTTATCTATTGTCATTGGGGGGCCTTTATTAGGACTCTTATTTAATAGAATGCGAAACAATGGAGTGCAAATTAATATCCCTTCTCAGTTTGCTGTAGCTTTGCTTTGTATTGGAGTGGCTTTTGTTATATTACCTATAGGTATAGACTATGCTGATTCGGCAGGTATGGTAAATCCTAGTTGGATAGTGTGTAGTTATGTTTTACAAAGCATAGGAGAACTTTTAATATCTCCTATAGGTTATGCTATGATAGGCTATCTTGCCCCTACATCAATGCAGGGAGTAATGATGGGGATGTGGATGCTTAACACCGGGGTTGGGGCTACACTATCAAGTTATAGTTCTAACTTAATGATAACCGGGCATAATAATAGTTCTCCATTAGTTACTAATGCAGGTTATAGTCATGTGTTCTTAATGTTGGGGTTGGTGGCAATAGGGGCTTCTATTCTTCTTGCTATTTTGGTACCAAAATTGAGAACATTAATACAGGAAAAAAAAATGAGCATGGTTAAAGAGTCTAATTTAACTGCTCCTGAACGAGTCGCTTTATGTGAGTAATCCTTTTGTACCTATTAAAACGGCAGATCTTGAATGGCGTGGAGATCTGCCTTTTTCAGTTTTATATGATGATGTTTATTTTTCTGCAGAAAGCGGAATTGGACAAAGTCGCCATGTATTTATTGATGGGAATAATTTAATTCAACGTTGGCAGGAACTTCCTACTACTATCCCTATACGCTTTAACATAGGCGAAACAGGTTTTGGTACAGGCCTAAACTTCCTTCTGACGTGGCGTTTATGGGAGCAATATGCGCCTCCAACAGCTCAATTGCATTTCATTTCTTGCGAGAAACACCCTTTAAGAATTGATGACTTAAGGAAGAGCCTTAACCTGTGGCCAGAACTTAGCGACCAGGCAAAGCAATTAATTGACAATTATCCTGTATTGACTCCTGGTTATCATCATCTGTCTTTTGCAAATGGACGTATCAATTTAACTTTAATGCTGGGTGACGCATTAGAGAGTTTCGAACAATTACTTATTTGTGGGGAATCCATTTTAGAACCACAACTTAGAGCAGCATTTATTGATGCCTGGTATTTAGATGGTTTTACTCCCAAAAAGAATGAAAGTATGTGGTCTGAATCTTTGTTAAAAGTGATCGCATTACTCTCAACAGAAGGAACAACTTTAGCTACCTATACTGCCGCGGCCTCAGTTAAAGCAATAGTGCGAGAGGTAGGCTTTATAGTGGAAAAAAAGAAAGGGTTTGCACAAAAACGACATATGATCAGTGCTTACCTTAAAAAAAATTCTTTATGTAAAATAAAGAAGCTTCACACTCCTTGGCATGTGAGTATCCCTACAAAACAGCAAAAAAGGTCCGCAATAGTAGTCGGTGCTGGCTTGGCCGGGGTATTTACAGCTTATTCTCTTGTAAAAAGAGGTTGGCAGGTTACTGTTTTTGATGAGCTAGATGCTCCGGGAAAGGGGGGATCAGCGAATACCCAAGCGGTTTTGTTTCCCAAAGTATCAGCCTATAAATCGCCATTGACCCAATTGATGTTGCTTGCTTTTCTTTATGCCAACCAACTTTATAAAAACATAGTAACTCAATTCAAGTTAGGCGAATTCAATGGGATATTATTGCTGTCTTATAATGAGAAAGAAAAAAGAGCACAACAGAGTTTAGCCAATTGGTTACTGCATTATCCTGAATTAGGGACATTGATCGATAATAAGCAGGCTTCTGATTTAGCTGGTTTATCATTAGAGCACCCAGGATTGTTTATACCTCAATCAGGGTGGATCAATTCGCCTCTTTTGTGTCAATCCTTGATTGAACATCAAGGAATCTCTTTATTGACTAACTGTACAATAGATTCTTTAGTTTATGATAAGAATCAATGGGTAATACACGATAAGGCAGCCCCAGTGCTCATCTTAGCTAATGGTCCTAAAGTGAATTTGTTTAAAGAAACGAAACACTTACCTGTTAAAGCAATTCGTGGGCAAATGACAAACATTTCTTCTACGACAAACAGCGATAAATTGCTAATACCAATTTGTGCTGAAGGACACATACTGCCTGAATTGAATGGAGTTCACCATTTAGGTGGGACTTATGAACTAGGTGTTTCAGCTTCTACAATAGATCCACGTGATGATGAAGAAAATATTCTTAAGTTGCAACAAATTACTGATGCAAATATATGGTCTAGTGATATTGTTGGGCACTGGGCTGGAGTGCGTGCTTCCACCCCTGATTACTTACCTTTAGTAGGGCAAGTGCCAAAAGAGGATGAGTTTATCGCTTCATTTTCAGGATTGGAAACGAACTCAAAACGATGGATAGCTAAAGCCGGACCTTATTATCCTGGTCTTTATATTTGTGCGGGCTTTGGTTCTCGCGGGTTAACTACTGTTCCTTTATGTGCTGAATGGTTGGCTACATGTATCAATAATGAAATGAGTTGCTTACCTAGAAATCTGGTTCAAGCATTATCTCCAGCCCGTTTTTTACGCCGTAATATAACACGTGGATTTAAAGCATAAACTGATACCATCGTTCTAGAATATTATTTTGCCGTTGTAAAATTGAAAAATAATTTGAGATGCATTTCTCATTGAAGCATAATAAGAATCCCTTTAGGATCAAGGAGTAGATGAAAATGGCAAGTAGCATGGGTAAGGTTTTTAGGAACTCAATAAAAGAACATAAACCGCTACAAGTTTTGGGCACTATCAATGCCTATACTGCAATGCTCGCTGAATCTGCCGGTTGCAAAGCGATCTATTTATCCGGTGCAGGTGTTGCTAATGCCTCTTATGGCATTCCTGATCTTGGTATGACCTGTTTACCGGAAGTGTTGGAAGATGCTCGTCGAATCACTGAAGCGTGTTCCTTACCTCTTTTAGTGGATGTTGATACAGGATGGGGACATGCTTTCAATATAGCAAGAACTGTCAACCTCATGGAGAAAACCGGGGTTGCTGCTATCCATATAGAGGATCAAGTATTAGCAAAACGATGCGGACATAGGCCCAATAAAGCAGTTGTTTCCATTAAAGAAATGGGAGATCGCATTAAAGCGGCAGTTGATGCGCGTCAGGATCCCGATTTTGTAATTATGGCAAGAACGGATGTTTATGCGATAGAGGGCATGGAGGCAGCTATAGAAAGAGCCTCACTATGTGTTGAGCTTGGCGCAGATATGATTTTTCCTGAGGCCATGACTACTCTAGAAGAATATCAATTATTTACCAAAAATATTAAGGTTCCTGTTCTCGCTAACATTACAGAGTTTGGTAAAACTCCTTTATTTACACGGGAAGAACTTGCTCAGGTAGGTATTTCTCTAATTTTGTATCCTTTAAGCGCTTTTCGAGCAATGTCTCAAGCTGCTTTAAATACCTATAAGGCCATTATCCAGGAAGGTTCACAACGTTCCGTATTAGATAAGATGCAGACACGTAATGAACTGTATGAGGTGCTTGAATATCATAAATATGAAGAAAAACTAGACCAACTAAGGGAGGAAGAAGATGAGTAGTAAGAGTGGAGGTTTAGCTGGTGTTGTTGCGGGGCAATCTGCAATTGCTACTGTTGGACTAGCAGGAAAAGGGCTAAATTATAGAGGCTATTCAATCAAAGAGTTAGCAGAACAAGCAAGTTTCGAAGAAGTTGCTTATTTATTGCACTATGACAAGCTGCCAACACAAGCAGAGATCAATGAGTACACAAAAAAACTAGTTAGCCTTAGAGAAATTCCACAGGTTTTAAAAACAGTGTTGAAACTAATTCCAAAAAACACACATCCTATGGATGTCTTAAGGACTGGATGCTCTTTTTTAGGGACTATTGAGCCAGAGGATAATTTTTCGCAGCAATATCAAATCGCAGATCGTTTGCTAGCTTTATTTCCCGGTATGATGTGTTATTGGTACGCGTATCATTTTCAAAATAAAGAAATAACTGGGTTAAGTGATGAACAAACTGTAGGTGGACATTTTCTTTCTTTATTGCATGGAAGAAAACCTAGCAAACTAGAGTCTGATATGATGAATGTCTCACTTATCCTTTATGCTGAGCACGAATTTAATGCATCAACCTTTGCAGCTCGAGTTACGGCAGCTACCTTATCAGATTTTTATTCAGCTATAACTTCTGCTATTGGTGCTCTACGTGGTCCTTTGCATGGTGGTGCCAACGAGGCTGCAATGGAGTTAATAGAACGTTTTAAAACTCCAGATGAAGCTGAGGCAGGACTAAAGAAAATGCTGGCTAATAAAGAGAAGATCATGGGATTTGGCCATAGAGTTTATACCACTAGCGATCCTCGTTCGCCCATTATTAAAGAATGGTCTCATCGTTTAGGTGAGGAGAAAAGAGCTCTCCTTTTATATCATATTTCTGAGCGGATAGAGAAGGTCATGTGGGATGAGAAAAAACTCTTTCCTAATCTTGATTTCTATAGTGCTTCAGCGTACCACTATTGTGGTATTCCTACTCATTTATTCACGCCTATTTTTGTGATGTCGCGGATCACTGGCTGGTCAGCCCATGTGTTTGAGCAAAGAGCGAATAATAAACTGATCAGACCTATGGCTGAATATACCGGTCCAGAGACCAGAGCATTTCCGGCAATTAAGACAAGAGGTTAATATGCACAGTTTTGTAGAAGATAATGTGAAGCCTGACTATGATCAGGTGATTATTGATATTGCGGATTACGTACTCAATAAGAAAATAGATAGTGTTTTAGCTTATGAAACAGCTCGTTTATGTCTAATGGATACTTTGGGTTGTGGTATGTTGGCACTTAATTTCCCTGAGTGTACGAAATTAATGGGGCCTGTTGTTCCTGGCGCTACTCTACCTGGTGGAGCACGCATTCCTGGGACTAATTACGAATTAGATCCTGTTCAAGCCGCATTTAATATTGGTACTATGATTCGTTGGTTGGATTTTAATGATACCTGGCTAGCAGCTGAATGGGGCCATCCTTCTGATAACTTAGGGGCGATATTAGCTGTTGCTGATTATCTTTGTAGAGATAATTGTTCTAAGGGACGTCCGCCTATTTTAATGCAAGATGTGCTTACAGCTATGATTAAAGCTCATGAAATTCAGGGGTGTTTAGCACTTGAGAATAGCTTTAATCGTGTGGGCCTGGATCATGTTCTTTTAGTAAAGGTTGCGAGTGCTGCGGTTGCTGCAGCGCTATTTGGTGCTGATAGAGACATGATGTTGCGTACTTTATCTCAGGTATTTGTCGATGGTCAAAGCCTTAGAACCTATAGACATGCTCCTAATGCCGGCTCTAGGAAATCATGGGCAGCAGGTGATGCAACGGCTAGAGCCGTTCGCCTAGCGTTAATTGCTAAGGCAGGTGAAATGGGATATCCCAGTGCATTAAGTGCACCTGTATGGGGCTTCTATGATGTATTATTTGGTAAAAAGCCATTTAAGTTTCAAAGACCTTATGGAAGCTATGTTATGGAGAATGTTTTGTTTAAACTTTCTTATCCTGCCGAGTTTCATGCACAAACGGCTGTTGAATGTGCTGTAACCTTACATCCTCAAGTCAAAAAACGATTTGATGATATTGCTAAAATAGAGTTAATCACTCACGAATCGGCTATACGCATCATCAGTAAACAAGGTGCTTTACATAATCCTGCTGATAGAGATCACTGTTTACAGTACATGGTGGCCATAGGTTTATTATTTGGTGATTTAAAAGCGGAGCATTATGAGGATGATATTGCTACTGATCCAAGAATAGATGCTTTGCGTAATAAAATGCATGTTACTGAAAATGAACGTTTTTCTCGTGAATATCACGATCCAGAAAAACGTTCTATTGCTAATAGCATTAAGTTAATATTCAAAGACGGTACTGAGAGCGAACTAGTAACTGTTGAATATCCAATTGGTCATAAACGCAGACGAGAAGAGGGTATTCCTGTTTTGATGTCTAAATTTAAACATAATCTGCAAACTAGATTCCCTAATGAGCAAGTAGAAAAAATTATGCGAATAATGAGTGATACCAATGCTCTGGCTGCGATGAAGGTTGACGATTTTATGGCCTTGTGGGTTGTTTAGGATTTGTCCGTAGGATCCAGAGATATTGTGAAATTCCTGGATCCCGCGAATTAGTCACTGAACGTAGCGATAAGAATAAATTCCTTTTTTAGTTACTTACCTTAGCCTGACGGCTATGGGCTAGATGGCCTAAGCTATTTATATTTTTTGACAAAAAATACGAATAGCGTCATGAGATTGATAATTTTGCATCTCGTCTTGAACCATAGCCTATGCCAATAATTTTGGCTTTAGGTGGAGGTAATGCAAGAAATCTGTCAATTGAGGATATTGGGGCAAGTTCAGAAACATTTTGAGCAAATTGTTCCGCCGAAGCTGCATAACTCGCATTGGTAATTTCCTTGTCTGATAGGGCATAAGTTTGCATTTCTTCTTCATAGTGTTATTTGATGAATCATTATTCATCTATTAAACGAAAATTGCTACAATAGCGCTCCATATTATATAAGATGATTATTATGTCAAAAGCACGGACTTCCACATTTTTAATTGGGTTATTATCGGCTTATTCTTTATTAACCTTTGATCTTTATCAACCTTCATTACCCTATATTACGAGTTATTTTGAGACAACACATAACTTAAGCCAATTGACTTTAAGTATCTACTTATTTGTGTTTGGGGTAACTCAGTTAGTTTGGGGGCCTTTGATTGATCATTTTGGACGTCGTCGTCTGCTTCCTGGAAGCCTCATATTAGCTGTGATTTCAAGCATAATATGTATTTATGCCCCAAATATCACCATATTAATAATAGGGCGTGCACTTCAAGGCTTTGCATTATGCTGTTCTAATTTAATTGCTTATTCTACAGCTCGCGATTGCGAAGATCCTGTGGAGCGAGCTAAGGTACTTTCTTATATTTCAATGATTATTGCCGTTTCACCTATCCTTGCTCCTGTGTTTGGCTCCCTTATTTTTACCTATTGGGATTGGCAAGCTAATTTCATTTTGATGGCGGGTATTGCTGTTGTTCTATGGCTTCAATCTAGAACTATGCTATTTGAATCACCGTATTGGGTAGCACCTGAGCGTTCATTCAAGATGCAAGATGCCTGGAAGGCGTATAAAGATATTTTACCTTCATCTATTTTATGGTGTGGCTCCATGATTATGATGTTTAGCTTTGCTGCAGTAATGCTAAGTGTCATTAATTCTTCTTATTTGATTATAGATAGACTTGGGTTTTCTCCTTTAGGTTTTGGAATAATATTTGCGTTTAATGGATTAAATATTATTTTAGGTAACTATCTAGGTATTTGGCTTCGTGATCGATTAAATATGACCTTCACAATTTATTTAGGAAATTGGTTTATAATAATTGGTGGTATTGCCATGCTTGCAACTATGACACTTTATGGTTTTAGTCTCGCAGCATTATCTTTTTCATTAGTTGCGAATTTAGGGATAAGTATTAGTGCAGCACCGACTATGTCGTTGGTTTTAACTGATTTTAAAGAAAATACCGGAACAGCACTTGCCTTTATCAATACAATACGAATGTTTGGTTCCTCGCTCTTGTCAATGCTTGCTGGCTATTGGTTAATGAGCAATATGAACGCATTACCAATAGGTCTAATAGGCACTGGTTTGGGGGCATTATTTTTTTCATGGCACTTTAAACGCTTAACCACAGAATCTGGGGATTCAGAATTTGGTGAGGCAGAAGCAGCTACATAGTTTGGTCTTGATATGCTAGGTTACACAAGAGAGCAGTGTCCGGCTTGTTGCCCATAACCTGACGGCTATGGGCTGTTATCCGACCGTATTATATCTTTCGTTGTAAGCCAGCAGCAGCAAGCACTTTCGTTGCTATTTCCTCAATAGAATATTTTGTTGAATTAATATAGGGAATTTTCTCTCTTTGGTACATGGTTTCAACTTCAGTAACTTCTAAACGGCATTGTTCCGCTGAGGCATATTTGCTATTTGGCCTGCGTTCAGAACGAATTTGTTGTAAACGTAGAGTATCTATGGTGAGTCCGAACAGTTTTTGTTTGTAGGGGCGCAGCACTTCTGGTAGCTTAAAGCCAAGGAGATCTTCCTCTGTAAAAGGATAGTTTGCTGCTAATATTCCATATTGCAATGCCATGTAGAGGCAGCTTGGTGTTTTTCCACAACGAGAAACGCCAATTAGAATAATGTCGGCTTTGTCATAACCGCGCGTTTTTATTCCATCGTCATGAGATAAGGCGAAATCAACAGCTTCGATTCGATGTGAATAAGATTTGACGTCTGCTACTCCATGAGTTCGACCTACCGTGTACGATGATTTTTCAAGGAGCTCTGTTTCGAGGGGGCCAATAAAGGTGCTGAATAAATCGAATACACAGGCATTAGCTTTCTTTATATGCTGCCTTATTTCAGGATTAACCAATGTCATAAATACTA
>DAIAOV010000029.1:31824-32168 GCA_027437055.1 Legionella sp.
TAAATACTAGCGGCCTGATTCCCTGTTCTGCAAAAGTATCATTAATGCGCAAAACAACTGCTTCTGCTTTTTGCACTGAATCAATATAAGGAATGGTTTGTTTTTCAAATTCGATATTTTCAAATTGCGTAATTAGGCTATGACCCAACGTTTCAGCGGTAATTCCAGTACCATCGGAAAGCATAAAAACAAATCGTTTCATGGTTTGCTATTATTTAAATAAGTAATCAATGAAGTTATTGTAAACCAATTAATGTGTGTTCAACATTAAAAATAATCTTATTTTATTTCTATTTGAGCCAGATTTAGATTAAATCCATTTAGAGAACAAATAAAGATAGGGG
>DAIAOV010000002.1:0-71054 GCA_027437055.1 Legionella sp.
CTGGCATTTCCCCTGAAGAAATCGCATCGCATCATCTACAGATTGACGGTAATTTTCTGGTGTAATGTAGCCGACACAAGGGGCTGTGCATCGTTTGATTTGATATTGCAAACAAGGACGTGAACGCGCATTAAAATAACTGTCACGGCAATTACGAATTTTAAATACCTTTTGAATGGTTACAATAGTATCTTTAACCGCGGCAACACTAGGATATGGACCAAAAAAATCACCCGAAAGAGGTTTTTTTTTACTCCTGTAACTTTCGATACGTGGAAATTGGGGATGATTAGAGAGATGTATATAAGGATAGGACTTATCATCTCTTAATAAAACATTATATTTAGGCCTTAACGATTTAATGAGATTGCTTTCTAGGAGCAAGGCTTCTGTTTCACTGCGCGTCACTGAAATTTCAATAGAAGCAATCTGATTGACTAACGTGCGAGTTTTTACCCCACTATTCTGTTTATTGAAATAGCTGGTGACTCTTTTTTTTAAGTTTGCAGCCTTACCTACATAAAGAACCGAGCCCTCGTCATCCATCATGCGATAAACGCCAGGCTCACTAGGAAGCTTAGTAAGAAACGAGGTTAATTCAGCTGAAAGCTGTGGATTATTCATGAAATCAAAATTAATCGTCTTGCGTTATATCTGAATCTGAAGGATGTTCTATGATACGATGCTTCATTGCTAAATAAGTAAGTTCGACATCATTTTTAATCCCTAATTTCTCAAACATGCGGTATCGATACCCATTAATAGTTTTACTACTTAAAAACAATCTATCCGCAATATCTTGCACATTCATGCCACTAGTGATCATCAACATAACTTGCATTTCGCGCTCTGACAACATGTCAAAAGGCGAATCCTGTGCTTCTTGTAAACTATTAATTGCCATTTTCTGCGCAATTTCAGCACTTAGGTATTTTTCACCCTTAGCTACTTTTCGTATTGCAGCAGCCATCTCCTCTGCTCCAGATTCTTTAGTCAGATATCCCATGGCACCTAATTGTAACACCCGTGTGGGAAGAGGCTCAGAACATATTGCAGTAACAGCAATCACTTTAACGTGTGGATTTGACTTTTTTAAGCGGCGAGTAACTTCCCACCCATCAATTCCAGGCATTTTCATATCTAAAAGGACTACATCGGGAGTATGTGTTTTTACCAACTGTAATGCTTGCTCACCATTTTCAGCATCAGCAACAACATCTACATCCGACATATCTTCAAGCAATCGTCGAATACCCATTCTAACCAATGCATGGTCATCAACAATTAATACTTTAATCAAATGATGCTCCTTGACTAATAGCCAATGAACAAATCGCGTTGATCGATGTTAACAAGAGTCTCTTACCTTTACAATACATAGATATTTTAATCATAGCACTTCATCAGATGAGAAACAAAAGCCACTCATTGCTAACATTAGCAAGCAATTTGTTCTTTTTAACATGCTCTAATATGAATATTGGGATTATTCGGATCGACATCAAAAAACGGAGGAAACTCTCCTAATTCTCGCGTACGCTGTAATAATGCCCCAATATCAGATAGCACAAAGTCATATAAAGTTTGATAATTATTTATAACAAAATATATAGGTTGCAACCTATCTATACGATAAGGGGTACGGAAGGCAACAACAGGTTCAAATAATATTCTCACAGGAATATCACTTTCAACGGAATAAACCGTTTCGCTGATGGAAGATAAAATCCCGCCACCATAAGCCCTTAATCCTTTAGAGGTATTAATTAAACCAAATTCTACGGTAAACCAAAACATTCTTTGTAATAATGGCCAATCATTTTCAGGAAAAGTTAAAACCTTACATGCATAATCATGTACAAAATCAGCATAAACTTGATCTGTTAGCATAGGACAATGGCCAAATATTTCATGAAAAATATCGGGCTCCTTAACATAATCCAATTCTTCTTCTCGGCGAATAAAAGTAGCAGCGGGAAATTTTTTTTCCGCTAATAATTCAAAAAAATCGCGTGCTGAAATTAAAGCCTCCACTGGAGCAACTTGCCAGCCTGTTTGTTTTTTTAAACGTTGACTTAATTCTGGTAGTTGAGGAATAGCATCAGCCGTAATGCCCAAAGTACGTAATCCAGACAAAAACTCGTCACAAGCCCTACCTGGCAATATATTCATTTGTCTTTCAAATAAAATAGACCAAACTCTATTTTCTTCTGCTGAATAAGTAACATATCCATGAGCGTCGGGTACATGTGCCACATAACTACTTGAAAATTGCATAAACTACCCTCCTCACTCACATCAACCAAAAACAGTTATCTCATTAATATTCATCCTCAGTAATTACCCAACGAAACGCTAAATGTCAACATCTTGTATATTAATTATTACTGATTTTTCTAATTCTGCTATATAATTTGACTCATCATCCTGGAAAAAGATATTTTCAGACCATTAAAATTCTCTTTTCCCAGGATTGTTCTAAATTATGGGAAAATAATAATGACTACAGCGCTTCTAGCAACTGGTGATGAAATAGTTCACGGAGATACACTTAATACGAATAGCCATAACATTGCCCATGTTCTAAGTTCTGAAGGAATTCCACTAGGACTACAAGTTGCATGTAGTGATAAAGAAAGAGATATCATTGATTGCTTGCGCTTTTTAACAGAAAAACACGACATCATTATTATAATCGGTGGCTTAGGCCCAACTACAGATGATCTTACCCGTTTTGCGCTAGCTCAATTTACTCAAGATACTTTAGTGCAACACGCAGAAGCATTAGCTCATATCGAAAATCGCCTTAGTAAAGCCAATGTAGTGATTAACGAGGGTAATTTGCAACAATGTCTTTTCCCAGAAAAAGCTATTCTTTTACCTAACCCTGAAGGTACTGCTATGGGTTGTTACTATCAGTGGAACAATAAAATTTTCATTTTATTGCCGGGACCTCCGCGAGAATGCTTGCCTATGTTCAATAATTTTGCTCTTCCCTTGTTACAGAAAACACCGCACAGTAACAAGCAAATTATAAAATGGCGTATTTTTGGCGTTGCTGAGAGTGAAATAGGACAATCATTAGAAACAGCACTGTCTGATCTGGATTGTCAAACTGGATACAGATTAGATACACCTTATATTGAGTTTAAGGTGCGTTGTACCAGTGATCTGCTTGAAAAAGCCAAATCCATAGTGGAACCCATTATAGCGCCTCATGTTATTGCTACAATTGATAAAAAAGCTTCTGAAAAATTACGCGAGCTAGTACAAAGTCTAAACGAGCCAATTAACATTATCGATGAAGCGACAGGAGGCTTACTAGAATATATATTAACCAAACCAGGAATCCCCCCACTATTGCATTTCCATTCCATGGATAAAGCCAATCTTTCTTTTCATCTGTGCGGCTTAACAGAATATTGGTCTGGTCAACCGGCAAAAGGACAAACAAAGCTAACTATCCATTATAGCAATCAACGTCAGGAAGGTGGCGAAACCCACGTGATTCCTTACCGCAGCGCCTCCGTGGTGCCCTATGCTGCTGAGTGGTTAAGCTTCCGCCTCTTTCATCTCATCAATCAACTGCATCAAAGCATAACATAATTGCTGGGTGCCTTGATTACTAATGGCAGAAATAGCAAATACCTTATCCTTCCATTTCAAGCCTTTTATTATGGCTTGAATACGTTCGTCTCTACTCTTTTCATCAGGCAGCATATCTATTTTATTCAATACCAGCCATCGAGGTTTCTTTACTAGCTCAGGATCATATTCTTCTAATTCATTAATAATGGCTTTAGCACTAGCAATAGGATCACTATCATCTAGGGGAGCAATATCAATGACATGCAACAAAACGCAAGTCCGAGAAAGATGTTTTAAAAATCTATGGCCAAGGCCAGCTCCCGAGGCCGCACCCTCGATAAGACCAGGGATATCAGCCATCACAAAACTTTTGTGCGAAGAAACACTAACTACCCCTAGTCCTGGATGTAAGGTAGTAAAAGGATAATCGGCCACCTTAGCTTTTGAACTAGATACAGCCCGAATAAGAGTAGATTTTCCAGCGTTGGGTAAGCCTAGTAAGCCTACATCAGCTAATACGCGGAGTTCTAAACGTAAATGACGAGATTCCCCTGGAGTTCCTGGAGTTGTTTGTCGTGGAGAGCGATTAACACTACTTTTATAACGCGTATTTCCTAATCCATGAAATCCACCTTGAGCAATAAGAACAGGCTCACCTGGCTTACTAATATCGCCTAGTAATTCGTCAGTGTCAGCATCATAAATCATAGTGCCTACAGGCACTTTAATAATTAAATCTTCGCCTTTTTTTCCAGTACAATTGCCACCCATACCTGACTGGCCATTTTGTGCTTTATAATGACGTGTATAACGAAAATCGACTAAAGTATTTAAATCGCTAGAAGCCTCAAAATAAATGCTACCGCCATCACCACCATCACCACCATCTGGGCCGCCACGAGGGATGAACTTTTCACGCCTAAAACTCAAGCAACCATTTCCTCCTTTACCAGCATCTACTTTAACAATTGCTTCATCGACGAATTTCATGATACACCTTTATCTAAGAATTTGTTAATAAATTAGCCTAAAATAGAACTATAAGCATTAACAAAACAATAATAGCTCAGGTTCTCCTATGCAAATATTTACTCGAACGGTCGGATTTGAGTGCAGGTTGTGAGAACATTTTTCTAAGCAAGCGCAGCATACATCAATATATGAGTATTGATTAGAAAAATGTTTTCGCGAGATGCGCAAAATACGGCCGTACCCTGATAGGAGCTGAGCTCTATTACAACAAAAAAAAACCCCGTTACCGGGGTTATATACTAACTAATAACCTAAATTAATTTGCAGCTTCTTCTTGCTGTTGTTCTGCAACTATCGTAACGTACTTACGATTTTGTTTCCCTTTAACAGTAAAGTGTACTAGTCCATCGACTAAAGCATACAAAGTATGATCGCGTCCACAACCAACACCAGCTCCTGGATGGAAACGTGTGCCGCGTTGTCTTACAATAATTTCGCCAGCGTTTACAAACTGACCGCCAAAACGCTTTACACCAAGAAACTTTGGATTCGAGTCGCGGCCGTTACGAGTACTACCGCCTGCCTTCTTATGAGCCATTGCTATATCCCCTCTTACTTGCTAATCGCAGTAATTTTAATTTGCGAATAATATTGTCTATGCCCCATTCTTTTCATGTGGTGCTTACGACGACGAAACTTGATAATTCTTACTTTTTTATGACGACCGTGATCAAGAACTTCTGCTTTAACTGTTGCTTTAGCAACAAATGGTGTGCCGCATACAATTTTGTCGCCATCTGCTAACATGAGCACTTCTGAAAATTCAATTACGTTGCCAACATCTTCAGGCAGCAATTCAATCTTGAGCACATCACCTTCTTTGACGGTATATTGCTTGCCGCCAGTTTTAATTACCGCATACATAACTCTTCTCCAACTCGCCTGATTGGCTATAATAATTGCACTAAGGTGGCATATTCTATGAAATTATGACTATGACTTCAAGTTCATTTTAAAATATTGTATACTTCGCGACCCTATCCCGGTTTTTTTACATAAGACTTCTTCGGAAACTCATTATGTAGAAGTATACTGTTCGGGTATTTAATCTGGTCGCGGATTAAATAAGGGTCCCTTATAATTATTGGAGTTTAGCATAATGACAACTATTCTTTTAGAAGCCGAATCAAGATCGGATCTGGGGAAAGGTGCGAGCCGCCGCCTGAGACGCCTTGAAAATAAAGTACCAGCGATTATTTATGGTGGAGACAAAAAGCCTAAGTCTATTCATTTCCAACATAATAAAGTAATCAAAGCACTAGAAACTGAAAGCATTTATTCTAGTATTTTTGACATCACTGTAGATGGAAAGACAGAACACGTTATTTTAAAAGCATTACAACGCCATCCTTACAAACCAGTTATAATGCATATGGATTTACAACGTGTCTCTCCAAAAGATGTGTTAGTGAAACTAGTACCGATTCACTTTACTAACGAACAACAATCTCCAGGAATTAAAGCGGGTGGTATCATTAACCACACAATGACTCAAGTTGAAATCCGTTGCCAAGCAAAAGATTTACCTGAATTTATTGAAGTAGATATGACTTCAATAGGCATGGATGATGTAGTTCATTTATCTGACCTGAAATTACCAAAAGGCGTGAAACTAACTGTTGACGCTACTGATGGTGTTCATAATGCTCCAGTTGTTAGCATTCATGCTCCTAAAGTTAGTGCAGTTGAGGAAGAAGAAGCAGTTGCAGTTCCACCATCAGAAGTACCAACTACTGACGAAGAAGAAAGCGCGGAATAATTTCCTTTCTTTCAAATTCAATAGACCTCTTGCCTCACTAGCAGATTTCCTTTGATTACTGCGGTTATACAAGGGGTCTAAAACTGTCTCGGTAGTTTACTAGACCTCTTTCGAAACTCGCTGAATCGAGTGAAGTGCGAGGAGGGACGGAGCGCATAACCGGAGTGTACACGCAAGTACATGAAGATTCGAGCACCGTACCGACGAAGCAATTCGCCGATACAGTAGAGTTTCGAAAGAGGTCTACTGCCAAGACAGTGTCTTCGGTGTCAATATCCTTGATTGGGTATGCAGATAAATTCGTACAAACAAATTAATTCACAATACAACGAAGAATACACTATCCATGGCCATTAAACTCATCATCGGTTTGCGCAATCCTGGTTCTGCCTATGAACATACCCGACATAATGCGGGTGGTTGGCTCACCTTGGCTTTAGCACAACGGCATAATGTCCGTTTTAAGGTTGATAAAAAAATGCAGGCTGAAATAGCCGATTTGGAATCTGACCAGAACTCATGTAAATTGGCTTTACCCTTAACATTTATGAATCTTAGCGGCCAACCTACTCGAGCAATTTGTCAGTTTTATAGAATACAGCCCGAAGAAGTACTGGTTGTTCATGATGAATTAGATTTACCTGTTGGACGTATTAAACTTAAAACAGGTGGAGGACATGGCGGACATAATGGTTTAAGGGATATTACGGCACAATTAGGAAGCCCTGAGTTTCACCGATTACGTATCGGTATAGGCCATCCAGGCCATAGAGATCAGGTACATCAATATGTTTTAAGCAAACCGTCAGTACATGATAAACAACTAATTTATGATGCCATAGATCGAGGCATAGCCGTCATGCCTTTAGTATTATCTGGTAATATAGCCAGAGCAATGAATCAATTAAACACTTAACAGAGGTATTACTCATGGGATTTAAATGCGGAATTGTGGGCCTGCCCAACGTTGGTAAATCAACCTTATTCAATGCCCTAACCAAAGCAGGCATAGAGGCAGCTAATTATCCCTTTTGTACCATTGAACCTAATGTAGGTATAGTTACTGTTCCAGATCCACGCCTTGATGCCTTAAGCGAAATAGTAAAACCACAACAAGTGTACCCAGCCACCATGCAATTTGTGGATATTGCGGGTTTGGTAAAAGGAGCATCTAGCGGAGAAGGATTAGGCAATCAATTTCTAGCCAATATTCGCGAAACAGACGCCATTGCACATGTAGTGCGTTGCTTTGAAAATACTGATGTTGTCCACGTAGAGGGTAAAGTTGATCCCCTAAGTGACATTGAGGTAATTAATACTGAGCTGGCTTTAGCCGATATGGAAACTGTAGATAAGGCGATGTTAAAAGCTGGAAAAAACAGTAAAAGCGGTAATAAAGATGCAATTTTTGAAATGAAAACCCTAGAAAAAATTAAGGCGCATCTTGATGCAGGCCACCAAGTCCGCACCTTAGTTCTTTCTCCAGAAGAAAAACAAGTTTCTCGTCGCCTTTTTTTACTTACAGAAAAACCTGTACTTTATATCGCTAATGTAGATGATGATGGTTATGAAAATAACCCCCTTTTGGAAAAGGTTAAAATTCTTGCCACTCAAGAGCAGGCCTCTATTGTTGCTTTATGTGCGGCAACTGAAGCTGAGCTGGTGGAATTGGAAGAGACTGACCGTAAGGAATTCATGACTGATTTAGGACTTGATGAGCCAGGATTACATAAAGTGATTCGAGCGGGTTACGATCTTTTAGGATTACAAACCTATTTCACCGCTGGAGTAAAAGAAGTAAGAGCCTGGACTATCCATAAAGGCGCCACTGCTCCTCAGGCTGCAGGAGTTATTCACACAGACTTTGAAAAAGGTTTTATTCGTGCAGAAGTTATTGCTTATGAAGCATTTATTTCTTGTCGTGGAGAACAAGGGGCAAAAGAAGCAGGTAAACTACGTCTTGAGGGTAAAGAATACGTAGTATGTGATGGTGATGTAATGCATTTTCGTTTTAACGTGTAGAAGTACATCACACCTACGATCTGTTTTTGCATAAAAACATGATAACTTATTGATTTATATAAATAATAATCTTCTGTGGCTTCAGGTCATAGAAGACTTCTGCTTAATTCGTGTCAATACGTAATATCTCGCTAGCCGCCACAAATGAGGATATCTCTATCAATTTTGTTCTATTTTTATTCTATAATACACATATGATGCCCTCTATAAGTTCTTAGCATCATAGATAATAGACCTCTTACACAAATCATAAGGAGGAGTACAAAAGAAAATACCGTATCAACAAAAAATTGATTATCCCAGTAAACTTTAGCAAGGGAGCTAATACCGAGGAACAAAAATGTCGCGATTTAAGTGGTTTTATACATGGGAGCATAAACACCTAGGGCCTACTGATGAGAACGATCGGAAATACAAATTAATAAATACCATAACTATGGAGCTCTTCGTTCTAGGTTTGACTTTAATCTGTGTGGATATTTATCTTCAGTATTGGGTATTAGCTTGTATGATAACGGTCGCCATGTCTGTTGCACTATTTAATTTAATCTTAGTAAAAAAAAAGTATAATTTCTTATTATGCGGCCATATTATAACCTCATTGTTTTTGATATTAATTTCCGCTGGTAGTTTATGGTTAGGCGGAGCATCAAGCTCCTATGTTGGCTGGTTTTACATTCCACCTCTTCTCGGAGCCGCAACTATAGGATTAGATGGATTAATAATCTATGGCGTTTTATCAGCCGTCATTTGCATTACCTTTATGGCAGGATATTTAATCCCAATCTACTCAATACCGGTATATTATTTAGATTTTTTTAATTTCATTAATCATCTCTATATTTTTTTTCTCATTTTTACCACCCTATATAATATTCTCAGTGAAAATAAAAACTATGAACGTCTCCTAAAAGAGCAGAATTATTTACTGCTCGCTGATAAGCAAAAATTTCATTACCTCTCCCATCACGATTCATTAACCAACTTACCTAATCGTTCGTTTTTTAATCATCATTTACAAACCATTCTTGATTCAACAAATACTGCCGTTAATATGTTAACGCTCTACTTTATGGATCTAGATGGTTTTAAAAAAATCAATGACAGATATGGGCATGAAATTGGCGATATTTTACTATTACAAACCAGTAAACGACTACAATCCTGTTTTAGAGAAAAAGATTTTATTGCACGTCTCGGAGGAGATGAGTTTACTGCCGTCATTATTCATTCTATCAATGACACAATAGCAGAAAGTCTGATAGAAAGAATAAAAACAGAATTTTTAAAACCGTTCTTTATTAAAAACCACCAAATAATATGCACTATTAGTGTAGGAAAAGCGAACTACCCAGCAGAAGCCACTGATGCTGATAGTTTACTCAAAGTTGCTGATCAGGGCATGTACGCCAATAAAAAATTAAAGTATTTAAATCTCAACCAACAACCAAAATAAACTTCCTTCAAAACGCCTTGTATTGATGGAAACAATGCATCGATACACCAGCTCCTCCAAGAGCAGTCTAATTAAAAAGAAGACGTGCAAACTAACATTTCTGCACTTCTACTTGACAATTGAGATGACCCACCTTAGCATTCAAAAGATTAAAAAGCAGAGGGTATCTAATGACTATTAACCGTTTACGCGCTCTAGTAAGTGAAGATTTTGACGCGGTTAATAAATTAATTATTGATAAAATCCAATCTGAGGTTGGTTTAATTCACGACTTGTCACAACACATCATTGAAAGTGGCGGTAAACGGCTACGTCCTTTACTTGTTCTTTTAGCTAGTAATGCTTGTGATTACAAAGGCAAAGATCATATTGCCCTTGCCGCTATGGTTGAGTTTTTTCACACTGCAACCTTATTACATGATGATGTTGTAGATGAATCCACCTTAAGAAGAGGACGACAAACAGCAAACAGCATCTGGGGTTCTAAGGCCAGTGTTCTAGTTGGCGATTACCTCTTTACTCAATCAGTTCAATTAATGGTTGAAGTGGGAATTACTGAGATTCTTAATTTATTAGCTAAGACTTCCCACCAGATTAGTTGTGGAGAAGTAAAGCAACTGGCTAATCGCCATAATCCTGCGTTAAATCTCGATGACTATTTTGATGTGATTCGTGCGAAAACATCTCTCTTATTTGCTGCGGCTGCCAGCATTGGACCCATTTTAAGCAACGCATCTTTAGATATACAACGCAGCCTCTATGCTTATGGCTTGCATCTAGGAAATGCTTTTCAGCTTATTGATGATGCATTAGATTATTGTTCTGATGCCAAAACCATGGGTAAAAACATAGGCGACGATTTAGCAGATGGAAAAGCAACGCTTCCTTTGATTCACGCACTACAAAATGGTTCAGAAAAGCAACAACAACAAATTAAAGAAAGTTTACAGTTAGGTAGTCTGATTTTCTTACCTGAAATCCTGGTCGCGCTAGAAGAAACAAAAGCAATTGAGTTTACTAAAAGAACCGCAGCTCAAGAGATTGACTATGCCCTATCTTCTATTTCCGAGCTGCCTGAATCAGTGTATAAGGATGCACTAATAGACTTGGCTAAATTTGCTTTGGAAAGAAATTATTAGTTTTTAATAATTATTCCAATGTAGGTCGGGCTCTTGGCCCGACATAAATAGCTTATTTGGGGCTGGAGGCCTGTGTAAAAAATATATTTGATCTACGCGTTAACTTATCAACCCATCTATTTACAACGGAGTGTAGCTCAGCTTGGTAGAGCACTGCCTTCGGGAGGCAGGGGTCGCAGGTTCAATTCCTGTCACTCCGACCAATGAAAAATCACGTTCTATCAATAAGTACCATTTTCGATGTTCATTCAACTAATATTGTATCTCATTGATTTCTAATTAAATATCAATTATATACCTAAAAAATTTAACTTAACGAACCGACGAGAGGGTCAATTTCATTGAATGATCTCAAAGATAAAACAATCCTGGTCGTTATGACAATTCTTATAAGTAAGACTATATTTGTACTATGGTAATTGAATTTTCTATCTAAATATGGCAGAAGAAAGTAAAAAGCTAGTTATTTTATGCTTTGATAGTAGTGAGAAAGCAGAAATAGAAGCCTTTATTTCCAGGAAAAGATTTAGAGCTAATCAACAGAATCCTGATAGTGGAGATGAGTTACAAGTACATATTATTTATCCCGCTGATGTAGCAGAGGGAAATTATATGACCTATGGAGATCATCGTACTCCTAATGAAGATGAAAAAGAAATTTTACAAAGTTTAACCTCTAAAGATAATATCTACTTATGGGGGCATGGCAGCCCTAACTATGCTTATATACCTGGAGCCTATTATACCGAAATAGCAGATTTTCTTGCCGCTGGGATTAAAAAGGAAAATTTTGATGCGAGTCATCCTTTAAAAATTAATTGTGAAATGTGTAATGCTGGAAGAGGAGGCCCAACAGGAGAGAGCAGTTTTGCAGGTAGATTTCATGCATATTTGGGAAAAAAAGGGATTCCTTCTACAGTTTCAGGTAGACATAGAAATGTTGTCATTGATTTTGAAAAACTAAGAACTGAGGGAATAACCACTTTAAAGAGAGAATATGATGGTCTATCCCATTTTCTTAAAATACCTGATTCATTTTATAAACATCAAGAGCCTGGGAGCAAAGTAACATATACATGGCAAGGTACAGATCAATTCCGATTAGATAGTTATAGAATACTTCTAAATAAAAGATTTAATGATTTTGAAGCCAATCTTCAAAAAATGATAGGGCCTATTAGCGACTCAAAACTTAAAGCAGATTTAGAAAAAGAAAAATTAGCTATCAAATTACAAATTAATGACATAGATGAGCACTTAGATGAAAATAAACTTGCAATCGCCATGAATAATCTAAAAACTACATTGACGACCAAGTTTTCGCTAACCGAAGATAAATTGAAAGACATAGGATTTGAAGCGCTTCATGAAAAAGCAATGCATTTTGCATCTGGAGGTGGATTGGTTAGTAAAGCCACAGGAGTTTCAAGTACGGATTCCTTATTACCTAATGAATCAGGTGCATTTGTTGATGTACTAAAAGCGCATCCTGTCCTTCAAGAGCTAAGTGATGCGGTAAAAAGATTTGAACAAGAATTTAGTAATGACAGTGAGAAAATACATCAAACTAAAATAAATGAATTCGTTGCATCCATAGGCTCAGAGGATAACATCAATTCGGACTCACTCTATGCTTCACTTTTTACCTCATATAGAAAATCAGTGCTTTTAGAAAATGACGGCCTCCTTACAATGCCCAGTGATCTGGAAAATATAGCTAAAGCCACAACTAACATGCTTAATAAATTTTGTGAGCATCCAAATTACTCGACAGAGGAAAGACAAAAAATAATGAACGAATATAGTGAAGAAACCTCTTCATATTTTAGGCAAAATAGTATAACCAACTTCTTTCAGGAAGTATCTGTTCGTGTTAGTGGATTTATTTATGGAGCAAAATTAGCAATTGGTGAACGCCATAATGCTAATGTCATTGAATCTGTTGCTCAAGTTTTTAAATTAGGAGTTGAATGGCAAGCGAGGCCCATAATAATTTTTCGTTCTATAAAGATACACTCCATAAATTACATGACCAGATATTGGAACTAGAAGAAACAAAAGAGACAGATCAAGATGAGGACGAGAATAGACCTTCTATGTAGTCAAAAAGTTCATCCTTAGCAAGTGTGTTTTTATGCGCTATAGTATAAACAACATAGATAACAGAGAATACCATGGTAGACATCATTAATCTTAATAAAGAAAGAAAAGCTAAAATTCGTTTGGAAAAAGAAAAAAAGGCTTCTGAAAATCGCATTAAATTCGGAAGGACAAAAAAAGAAAAACAGATAGAAAAACAAGATAAGGAGCGTAATGAACGACATCTAGATGGTCACAAGTTGGAAAAAAAAGAAAAAAATTAGCTAATAGTCATGCAAAAAAACTTCATTGTTATGATCATGGTGTAATAGCTTGGTAACAATAAACTCAGGTTTTATGAACCAGTTTTTGAATGATGTATTTCAATAATGCGACTCTCTGACTCGAAAAAACTCCCAGATCTTTTCGAGTTAAACTTAGTTTATCCATTAAAAACCGCTATGTTTATTGCGCATCTGTAAGTTTTTAATTTGACTTAGCTATATTCTTGTAATCCAATATCATTGATTTATTCAATAATACCCCATTGTTGCGCCACAATAAGTTAAGGAAAGTTATGATTGTTATCTTCGTCCATGGTTGGAGTGTCACGCATACCAATACTTATGGTGAGCTCCCTCAGTGGCTTGAAAGTCAGAGCAAAGATGGAAAGCTGGATATTCAAGTGGGTAATATTTATCTCGGGCACTACATCAGCTTTGACGATACAGTAACGGTTGACGATATAGCACGTGCATTTGATCATGCTGTACGTGATGAAATTGCTGATAAGCTACGAGATGGGGAGCGTTTTGCTTGTATCACTCACTCTACCGGTGGCCCCGTTGTTCGTAAATGGATGGATTTATACTTTAAGAACAATCTTGCAAAATGCCCATTGAGCCATCTAATCATGCTGGCTCCCGCCAACCACGGTTCTGCGCTTGCTCAACTTGGTAAATCCCGACTAGGCCGTATAAAAAGTTTTTTTGAGGGTATTGAACCAGGACAGCATGTACTTGATTGGCTTGAGCTCGGAAGCGATATGAGCTGGCAACTTAATGAAAGTTGGCTTGATTACGATTGCACTGCTAATGGCATCTATTCCTTTGTACTTACAGGTCAGAAAATTGATCGTCAACTCTATGATGCTGTTAACTCCTACACGGGAGAAGTCGGGTCTGATGGAGTGGTACGCGTAACGTCTGCAAATATGAATTATAGTCTATTAAAGTTACATCAGGAGGGGAATAACGGTGAAAATCTTGTTGTCGCCAAAATGACACGTACACAGCCAATGGCATTGGGGGTTCTGCCTGGGTGTTCGCATTCCGGTAAAAATATTGGAATCATCCGTAGTGTTACTATGGCCAATGCTGTCACTCATCCTACGACAATATGGGTTCTGCGATGTCTACAAGTAAAAAATCGTGATTCCTACAATATATTAACAAAAGAGCTAGATAAGATTACTGAAGAAACTCAAAAAAATGAGCACACAGAATCGGTAAAGACGCTTATCTATAAGCGCGAGTATATTACCAATCGCTACTCTATGATTATTTTCCGGCTTATTGATGACCGGGGCAATCATCTTGTCGATTATGATCTTTATCTAACTGCTGGCCCCAAATATAGCGAGCTGGCGCTACCTAAGGGTTTCTTCGTAGATCGCCAACAAAACCTGAATAATAGAGGAAAACTGACTTATTTTATTGACTACGATATCATGGAATCCGGGATTAATACGCCCAAAATGCAGGGTAATCTGGGGATCCGTATTAAGGCATATCCTGAGTCAAGTAACCAAGCCCTTGTCTATTACAAGTTACTTGATTTTCATTCTTCGCTCGCCGACATTAACAAAATTCTTCATCCGAACGAAACAGTAATGGTTGAAATCATGCTTCAACGACGGGTAGATAGAGCTGTCTCTCGTATCACTAACAACCTTACTCCAGCAAAAATCAGTGTGAAACCGACTGGAAAAAAGGTAAATTGACATCACTATTGTATTCTTTAAGACCTAATTTGAAAATTAATCAAACTTAACTCTGTCATCAATATGGGTAATTTTTTTACTTTATATTGAATGAGTAATGATTAATTAATTTCCCCAAATTATTTTCTACTTATAACGGTAAAATACCGCACTAAAAAATGCATTTCATGCTAAAATATAACATATAGTGCAAAGAGAACCATTTATGAGTCTTGAATCCAAGCCTAGTGAAAGCCAGGTCTTAGCAATAGCTTTAAATAATCTGAAAGATATATTAGATATTTCAAATAATGATATAAGTGAAATTATCGGAGTTCATCGTAATACCTTATCGCGTTCATTAAGTAACAAGAAAATTGATTCTAAAAGCAAAGAAGGAGAGTGTTCCTTATTGTTAATAAGGATCTATCGTTCCTTGTTTGCATTAAATGGCGGCAATATAGATGCAATGAAACATTGGTTAAGAACAAATAATCGACATATTCAAGGTGTTCCTCTGGAAACGATGAAAACAGTGTTAGGTTTATCTCGGGTTGTTAATTATTTAGATGCTATCAGAGGAAAAATTTAATGGCTGATATTTGGTTAGAATCTGATGGAAAAATTCATATAAGGCCATTGATGGCAAAAATTTATCGATTAGTAGAATCCCAAGAACAAATAGCAACATTGGGATTGGTAAACAATGTCTATGAACAAGGTGTATTAGAAGACTTAATAGAGTCAACCAAAAATCCTCTTCCGAGTGATACAAGTTCGTTACATTATTTGCTTACAACACCTTTTCGTTATCCACCTCTAAAATATGGTTCTAGATTTGGGTCAACGTTTGAACAAGGAATTTTCTATGGATCGTTAAATATCCATACAGCTTTGTTAGAAACTGCATATTATAGGTTTGTATATATGCTTGGTCCAGAAACGCCTTATGAACATTCAATATCGAATCAATATACGTCCTTTTCAGCCAAAGTGCGAAGCAACGAAGGTATTTTTTTAGATCAAGCTCCTTTTTCAAAATACGAATTAATTTTAACTTCGCCGTCATCTTATATTGAAACACAACAACTAGGTTCTAATATGCGTGAATCTGGTGTAGAGATATTTCAATACATTTCTGCGAGAGATAAGGATAAAGGCAAAAACGTAGCACTATTTAGTCCCAAAGCTTTTCAGAGCAAAATGCCTGCGCAGCTGACTACATGGTTGTGTCAGACAAGTATAGATGAAGTAGGTTTTATGGCCAAAGAAGAAAAACAGAGAACATCATATTCTCAAAAAGATTTCTGGGTTAATAATACCTTTCCTTCACCCGCTACCTAATTATAATCTTCTCTATAGTAATTAAACCGGTAGTTTTCTTTACCCTCAAGTCATTCTTTTTAGGCAATCAGAAAATCAACAAGAAGCTGGTTAAGAACTTTAAAAACTTAATTAGACCTCTTCGGGAACTCGCTACAGAGAGAGAAGTATGAGGAGACACGGAGCGTAGAACCGGAGTGTACACTAAATTTGAGCACCGTATCGACGAAATAATTCTCCTCTGTAGTAGAATTTCCGAATAAGTCTATTAAATTCTTTACTAACCAGTGGCCATGTAAGAAACACCTGGACAACCATGACTATGAGACTTTTTTCTTCAGTTTATATGCCCACAATAATAATGCTATGGTAATAACCGCATTAATTGCTATTGCCCAATAATTAAAGGTTGGGGTAAATTGCATGAATTTCATATCAATAGGCAAAGTTATAAAATATGGCAACAAAATATGGCTAATGGTATGAAAGAACTCAGCCCCTGCAAAAAAAATCACTACATCCCTGAGACTACACATAAGAGGACCCTCCCAAGTTCAACTCCCTTATTTAAATTATAATACATAAATAATTTAAATCAGTGACAGATGGCTCAAGGGACGGTATAGAAAAAATCACTTAACAGGTCGGTATGAATGTGGCCCATTCCCTAAATTAATACCAATCCTTTGATGAGACTTTTAGATATTTGGCGAATAATTATCCTCATAAGTAGAGACAGGGGAGTCTTTATAAACACTGCGAGCAAACATTCCTAAGCCAGCCAAGCTCACTGCAGCACCTGCAACAGCCACTGCTGTACCAATGACTCCACTTAATGCAACTAAGGCAATCGCTACAGCCGCAGCACCCAAGGCGGTCACGAACCCAGCTAATACGTACATGCTCCAATGAGTAACCGTGCGGTTGTATTCCCCTGGCCGTGCACCAAAAACCCCATGAAAACTCCCTATAAAGCGCCCCTCAGAATGGTCTATAGCAGTGGATTTATCTCCAGCAAGCCAATGGCTTCTTGCTACAAGCTCTCTAACATCAGGCTTTTCTCTCCTTCCTATCGAGTCTCCCGAGCGCAATTCATTCAAACGCTCGATGATTTCCATCACCGATGCATCTAAAGCGTTACTTCTCTCCTCAATATCCACATGTTTTTTATTGACGATATAAATATCAGCGCCTTGAGCATTACTGGCTGTATACTTATAGAACCCCGGCCCTACTGTTTTACGCTCAGAGGCAAGCACTTCGTCTCGTGTTCTATTTCGTTTCTCAGAATCTCGATCAACTCGTCTATTCATCACATCTTGATAGCTTTCAGTGGTCACATTGACAAGTAGGGATGGAAGCTTTTTATCAACAAAGTTTTGATAAAAATATTGAGCAAATATTCCTTCGATAATAACTACATCAGGAGGAGAAATCGCTTCCCAGGCATAATATTTATTCGTAGCAAAAGAAAGGAGGGGTTTTCGTATACTATGCCCTTTGCTCAGTTCTGTAATATCTCTATTCAAGCGATCTAAATGCAGCATATGTGGAACATCAAAATTAGTCGTCGCCCTAAATGTATCATTGTCAACATCATCCGGCCTTTCATGGAAGTAATCATCCATTTTCAATTCCTTGGCATTGATCCCAAGCTCCAGAAGTTTTTTTAATAAATGTTCTGCAATACTTGATTTGCCACTAGCTGAAGCACCACCTATAAAAATATAATACATAACAGATCTTTTTTAATCATTATCAATGGATTAATTATGCTATAAAATTAGTTGTATAACTATGATTTAATCGCAAATTTGTTTGCAAATTTTAAAGCCATACTCAAACGAATTATGAGTAAGAGAAAAGTTTATACATGTTAGCAACCATACTTAAAAGCCCTATCGTGAAAAAATCCAAAATGAGATACGATCGGTTATTTGAGTAGATTATGTCCGATAAAACCTATTGGGTTTATATTTTGCGATGTAGCAATCAAAGCTATTACACGGGTTATACAAATAATCTTGAAAAACGTTTTCAAGAACATCTTACTGGCAAAGGTAGCAAATATACGCGAAGCTTCAAACCCATCTCAATTGCCCAAAGCTGGGAAATTAAAGGTGATAAATCAATAGCTATGCGCATTGAACGCTACATTAAACAACTTTCTAAAATTCAAAAGGAGCAACTAATACTCAACCCTTATTCTGATACTTTAATCAACCTTTTATCCAACTATCGAGGAAACTAGAACATCGTATTTGGAAAAGCGCATTGAGACAGATGGCCCCTCAATATAAAAGCCCTCTTTGGGTACTAAAACACCACCAGGTTTCCACTTTCTGTGAGGGAAGGCGTAAAGGAAGTTTAGGCACCGGCGGATAATCATTGACAATGACCGTGTAACTATAAGACCCAGGAGGATAATAGTAGTATGCTGAATATATAGGAGGTAAACCTAAACCAATGTAGAAATAATTGTACTTAATCATCCGAGTACACTATGATTTTTATAAGGATTTTAAAGCCCATCTTAAAATCAGTTTAATTGCATATTCGTAGATAAAAATCTAATACAAACAAAAATCACTTTGAATATTTTTAAGTTATTGTACATACTTTCATTAGGAATTATTTATACAGGAAGATAAATAAATGAACGGAAAAATAATTAATGAATTTGATATGCCTGCTCCACGCTGGATTAATACCTACCCTTGTGGCCCTTACCGTTTTATTAACCGAGAGTTTTTCGTTATTACTTATGAAACAGATCCGCAATTATTAAAAGAGGTATTGCCACCAGGATTAGAATTACTTGAACCAGTGATTAAATTTGAATTTATTCGTATGCCGGATTCAACAGGGTTTGGCGATTATACTGAATCAGGGCAAGTTATCCCTGTTCGCTATAAGGGTGAGGAAGGAACATTTACTATTTCCATGTTTCTTGATTGTCATGCACCTATTGCCGGAGGAAGAGAAATATGGGGCTTCCCTAAAAAATTAGCAAAGCCTAAACTTTTTGTTGAAGAAGATGTGTTGATTGGCATACTTGATTACGGAAGTATTCGCATTGCCACAGCAACCATGGGATATAAACACCACCATCTAGATCAACAAGCCGTGCTACAATCCATGAAAAAGCCGACCTTTTTACTCAAAAATATTCCTGGTGTTGATGGAACACCTGAGGTAAATCAATTAACTAGAACTTATCTGCAAGACATTACCGTAAAAGGAGCATGGACAGGGCCAGGAAGCATTGAGTTACACCCCCATTGCTTAGCACCAATTGCTGATTTTCCCATTAAAAGAATCGTTGCTGTATCTCATTTTGTCACCGATTTGACCTTACCCTACGGTGAGGTAGTGGAAGATTATCTAAAATAACTAGCGCATTTAATCCATTAGGAGATTTCAATGCCTAAAAGAAAGAAAGTAAATCTAGCTCTTCAAGGTGGAGGAGCACATGGAGCCTTCACTTGGGGCTTATTAGATAAGTTTCTTGAGTCAGATTTATTTTCTATAGAAGGTATTTCTGCTACCAGTGCAGGTAGTATGAATGCAGCAGTACTTGCCCACGGATTTCTTCAAGACGGTGCAGATGGCGCAAGGCAAGCTTTATATGAGTTTTGGCATGCTATGAGTGAGTATGGTAAGAGCTTTGGAATTACCGATAAAAACCCTTTTGATTTTTTTTATGAGCCTGTATTAAAAGCTCCGCTCAATTTTAGTTTGTTTAGCTCCATAACCAACCTTTTGTCCCCATATCAATTTAATCCACTTAATTTTCACCCGATTAGAGACGTACTGGAACAAGAAATCGACATTGAGCAAGTTAAAAATAAGAGCACGATCAAACTTTTTATCTGTGCTACCAATGTAAAAACTGGAAAAATTCGTATTTTTAATAATGCTGAATTATCTATTGATGCATTATTAGCATCAGCCTGCTTACCCAAGCTATTCCAAGCTGTAGAAATTGATAATGAGTTTTATTGGGATGGGGGGTATTTAGGAAATCCCGCTATTTTCCCTTTAATTTATAATACTGAATGCAGAGATATTATCATTTTTCACACCGTACCCATAGTACGCGAAAAGCCGCCAGCGACTACCGCAGAAATTGATGCTCGATTACGCGAAATTTCTTTTAACTCCTCGTTAATGCGCGAAATGAGAGCAATAGCATTTGTCAGTAATTTGATTAGTAAAGGTTGGATCAAAGAGGAGTTTGAAAACAATCTAAAAAAATTATTTATACATTGTATACGAGCAGATAATAGTTTACGCGACTGTCCGCTATATTCTGTTTACTCCCCTGAATGGGATTTTTTGACTACCCTTCGTGACGCGGGTAGAGCAGAGGCAAGCCTGTGGATAGAGAAACATTATGATTCCATAGGGCATGAAACAACCATTGACTTTAATGAGTGGCTCTAGGATTTAATATCTAGTGTAACGTAGGCCGGGCAATTTGTTGTCCGACCTATGAACAACATTATGATTCTATTACTTATTTACCATCCTTGTACGCATAAGAAAATTACTATAGAGTATTTTTACACCCTTTTTTCTTATTTAATAGTCTACACAATAAAGAAAAACTACCCATAAGATTGAGCTCTAATAAATTCTCAGTTCGATAGTTATAAAGGACAATACTATGAATAAATATATCATTCCCTTGATGCTTGTCACTGGCACTAGTTGTTCCTTCGGAACACCTATTTTTAAAGTAACTCCTAATGTTACAGGCCCTCAATCACTTACTGTAGGGCAACAAGGAACGTATATTTATCAAATTACTAATAATACAAGCAATACGCTGAGTAATATTGGTTTAAATCATTTACCTACTGGTGTTTCTGTTGTCGCCAATGCCGGTTATCAATATTGTACTTTCCCTTTAACTTTAAGTAGTCAACAACATTGCTTAATTAAATTGGATATTAATAGTAATGTGACGAATAAACAGATTTCTGGTGGACCAGAGGTCTGTTTTTCAGCCACAAACCCCGTATATTGCGGTCAACCAGCGTCAGGAGAACGGCTATCAACATCGATTATCCCTGGACCAGTTTCTCCATTATGCCAAGACAACGTAGCTAATTTTAATTATGAGCTAAGTCAGCCCTTCGATTCCACAATTATTGCTCCAGGAACCATTCAATCATGGGGGCCAGCCCGTAATCAATTACTGTTAAGCCCCGTTAATCCTAATTTAACTACATGCCCGACTACCGATCTAAGTAATATGACAGCAATAGCCTGGATGCAAAATCGCGCGCTAGCGGCTTATGATTTCTGGGTGAAACAGAAATTAAATTATTGTCATCATCATGTTCCTGATTTTGCTACACCACTAGTAAGTAATGGCATTCCCAGAGGCTCTATTCCTTCAAATCAAGGGGGGTATTGCAGTAATGCAGTAGATATAATGCCTAATTCAACCTATTATGGCCAAGCAGTGCGCTGGAACTACACTGGTTCAGGTTCGGAAACAGCAGAAGATTGGATCAATAACAACCAAATGTGGTATGGCGTTGATTGTAGTGATTTTACTTCATTTATTTATAATTTTGCATTTGGTATTCAATTTAATAGCGACACCGGCTATCAAGCTGGGCAGAATCCAGATGGCTCTCAAGATTTGCTGACGCCCAATGGACAGACTTCCAGTAATGTATTAAGACCCTTTGATAATACCAATCCTCAATCACCGGCTGGAGTCCTGGTATGTAAAAATGGACAGACAGACCGTGAACTCTCAGAATGCGGAGGGTTTGGAACTAACGGCTATTTTTCCGTGTTTTTAGGTTCTGATATTCATCCCACGCCAAGTAATATCACACCCGAAATGCTAAATTTATTAAAACCAGGCGATTTACTCTTTTTAGGTTTTGCAGGAAATGATGGTAATAATCCTACATCCATGGTTACCCATGTGATTACATGGACTGGTAAAAAGGTAGGTTATGGCACTAATGATATTAACCCAGCACAAATTGCACCAGAAGAAATTTGTCCTAATAATTGGCAACCTCAAATTGGTGATTGGGTTATAGTAGATAGTCATTATCAAGGCCCAGATTATCGAGTATTTACATCTTGTTTCTATCAAAACAATATTTGGGGTGTACGTCGAGTCATTGGATATATGCAATCATCACAATAAATGAAATCATAATGATGTAACTTAAGTTATATATCCACTAAAACACAACAACTGTTTTGAATTAAAAACTCAAGACAGTCCCATCCTCTTTTCTTTCTCTAATTTGTGCATTGCATATTTTTTGTTCTATATTATAAAACACAGGTGTTAATTAACCACCAATATCAAGGAAGAAACTCCAATGAGCAAGATGATGAAGGCAGCAATTGTCAAAGAATTTCAATCGCCATTAAGTATAGAAGAAATCCCTATCCCAGAGCCCAAAGCAGGTCAAATTCAGGTGCAAATCGTTGCATCAGGAGTATGTCATACTGATTTGCATGCCGCAGAAGGTGATTGGCCTGTAAAACCTAAACTACCATTTATTCCAGGACATGAGGGTGTTGGATTTGTTTCTGCTGTAGGGGCTGGTGTTACTTATGTAAAAGAAGGAGACCGTGTTGGAGTCCCTTGGCTTTATAGTAGTTGTGGTCATTGTTCCTACTGTTTAGGTGGCTGGGAAACATTGTGTGAATCACAACTAAATACGGGCTATTCGATAAATGGCAGCTTTGCTGAATATATTATTGCAGATCCTAATTATGTAGGACAGCTACCTGATCAAGCAGAATTTATTGAAACAGCCCCTATCTTATGTGCAGGTGTTACGGTATACAAAGGTTTAAAAATGACGGACACCAACCCCGGGGATTGGGTTGTTATTTCTGGCATAGGTGGTCTGGGCCATATGGCCGTACAATATGCCAAAGCAATGGGATTAAATGTGGTTGCCGTAGATGTTGATGACAGTAAGCTCGCGTTAGCCAAACAATTAGGTGCCTCGTTAACCATTAATTCCTTAAAGACTGATCCCACCCTATTGATAAAAAAAGAAATTGCAGGGGCTCATGGAGTATTAGTTACTGCAGTATCACCTACAGCATTTGCACAAACCCAGGGAATGCTTCGTCGCGGCGGCACCGCTGTTTTAACCGGTTTACCTCCTGGCTCATTTCCAATCTCTATTTTCGATATGGTTCTCAATGGAATCACCGTAAGAGGTTCTATTGTAGGAACACGTCTTGACTTACAAGAAGCATTAAATTTTGACAGTGCGGGCAAGGTTAAAGCAACAGTAAGCACAGCAAAATTAGAAGAAATCAACGCTATATTTGAACGTATGAGACAAGGAACTATTAATGGACGAATCGTGCTTGATTATAAAAATTAATCACTGCATGCAAGTTAAGGAGAAAACATGACTATTCAAACAGTAAATCCCTTTGATAATAAAGTAATTAATTCTTTTCCTGAAATGGGTGCCGAACAAATTAATCAAGCAATAACAAAAGCACATGAAGCCTTTCTTTCATGAAAACACTCCTCTTTTGCTACTCGAGCCCAACTAATTCATAAAGCAGCAGAGATTATGCGTAAAAATGGCCCAACTTACCTTGTTGTATTCGAGCTACAATAAAATTATCCAAGAAGTCTAATATCTTCAACCATTATAAGAAATTTCTTGCTCGAGTTTAGAACAAAGTCCCTAGGGGTTATTTATGGGACCTTGCTATACTTATTATCAGAGTAAGGAGATCGGATGTCTTACAAAAGACTTAGGTCTTTGGTATCAAGGATGATACCCTCCACAAGGATGTGGATGACCACTCTACCCAAGGAAAACCTAGGACTCATCTGGCTCCCTAACCCAGAATGAGTCTTTTTTTTCCCAGTTGTAAATAACCGGGAAAAAGACACTCAATGCAGCCTGACGGCTATGGGGTATTTATACACGAGGTTCATCTTGTTGAGATGAGCTCGATGCAACAGGTTCAAGCTGTCGCTCCGCTCCCTGCTTCTTAGGAGCGCGTTGAGGCCTAAACTGCCCATGAGTGCGCAACCCTTCAAATTGAGTACGCCTTTCTTTGGCTTGAGTTCCCATAGCTTCAAATAGAGCCACGCAATCACCCACACTCCCTGATATTAGTTCTGTTGTTCTCGTTTCTCCTTTTAACGCAGCGATTGTTGCATTTGCCTTTTGAAGCTCTTGTTCCAACTGTTCTACTCTGGCGTTCAAACGTTTGATTTCTGTTTTCCTAGAAGATGTCCTAGGAGAGATTTCCTCTATAACCATCTCCGGCTCTTGAGACGAACTGGTTTCTGCTGCCTTGAGAGCTAATTTAGCCCTCTCTTGCTGTTCAAAGCGTCGACACGGAAGACCATTAACAACAGCTAACTTTCGTTGGTCCTTCTTAGTTGGTATGAGGCTTAGCAACATTTCAGAGGTTAATCCAGTCCCATCCAAATTAATCTCTGTTAGCTCTGGAGTCTCACGAATAAGTTGCAATAAACTATCTAAAACCGCTTTTCGTGCATCTAATGCCTGCTCTTGTCTGGGAGAAAGAGTTTTTTTCTGTGGGGCCGGGATTTTATAAAGCTCTTGAGTACTTACATCGAGAACTCGCAACTGTTGAAAGGCTTTCAATAAACTCTCTACACCCGATTGTGTTAATCTATTCTGCGCCATACCCAAACTAACCACTTCAGGGAAAAATTGCGCCAACTCTGGTATAAATTGATCAAGCAACCTACAACCATTCAACTTCATGGTGCGAATATTTTTAAAATTAGTCACGTCTCCCAAATCAAGGTCTTGAAAAGAGTTGTCTTTTAAAAGTCGAGTGTTGCAACTGAGGTCCACGGTATGAAGCTTTGCCATTTTTACAATAGTTTTAAAAGCGCCGGGAAAAAGACCACAATGATCAGCGTAAAGCACCTCTAGTTTAGGGCATTCATTATGCAATTCATCCCCTAGATCTGTTATATTAAAATTATCTCCTATATCTAAAGTAGTTAATAAATTAAATCCTCTTAAAGCATCCATACATCCGTATTTCAATGTATTTGCTCGTAAATATAACTCTCTTAACTGCCTGAGTTTAGAGCCTCTCTCCATTAAATATACCAACGTGTGATTATCCACATTACATTGATTCAGAGAAAGGACTTGTAAATTATGTGGGAAAGACTTAAATCGATTCAGCGCCATTTTCGCATTGATATTAGGATTATTATCCAGATAAAGTTCTATTATCTCTAAGCTAAAAAGAGCCATGCTTCCCAAAGAGTTGCTTTTCAAAGAAAGCGTTTTAACATGCTTTAATAAGCTCAAGTCATGAGTATTTTTATCAGTAATTTCACACCTATCTAAGCGTAATGTTGTTATATTAGGCAAATTATTCAGTGCTTGAACCAATGAGGCTAGCTCTTCCTTAGTAAAATGAGAACCACTTAAGTCCAACTCAGAAATATTTTTACATCCCAAGTTCTTGGAGTCTTGTAAGGCATCTAATAATTTCGTTATATTTTTCCTCTTTGTTAAACTAAGACGCACTGTTGCAAGGGAAGAATCATTCCTCGTTACTTTAGTTAAAAATTCCTGTAATTTCATAATAGCCTCATTTACTCAAAAATACTCCATGTCTATTCCAGTTCCATCGTTACAATTGATAAGGTGCGAAGTATAGCGGATAAAAATAAGCCAAACAATTTTATTTCTGCCTCCTGTGGGTTAATTTAAACCAACCCATTGTTTTTATTTAATAAAGTTATTGGGTGGGAGCGCAATTGATTTTCCAATCAAACTAAAGTATTTTCCCATGAGTAATTATGGATAACATTCAACATTAGGAAGATAAATGAAAGCGAAACGCGATCCCCACTCTTACTCTGAACCAGAAAAAGTAACTATTACTCACCTCGACTTTCAATTAACTCCAGATTTTAAAAATAAAAAGATGGAAGGGGTTGTGGAAATGACCCTAAATTGGCATGCTCCAGAAGGTGAGACCCTAGTGCTTGATACAAAAAAGCTTAACATTCAAAAAGTTGAATTATTATCTTCAGACACCACTTGGCTTAGCACTGATTTTACACTCAATAAAGAAGATGAAATATTAGGCTCTGCCTTGCACATTAATGCGAATGCAACAAATAAAAAAGTTAGAATCACCTATGAAACCGCCCCTGCAGCAGAGGGATTACAATGGTTGGCTCCTAGTCAAACAGCTACAAAAAAGTACCCCTATCTTTATTCTCATTCTGAACCAATTAATACGCGCTCTTGGCTTCCTGTACAAGATACGCCAGAGGTTCGTCAAACTTATACTGCACGAATCAATACGCCAAAGGAGTTACGCGCTGTAATGAGCGCTGAAAATAACCCTGATCATGATTTAAATGGTGAATTTGAATTCCAAATGGATAAGCGCATTCCAAGCTATTTAATTGCTTTTGCAGTGGGTAACATTGCAGCAAAAAAAATTGGCCCTCGTTCCGCTGTATTTGCTGAGCCTATTATAGTAGATAGTGCGGCAAAGGAGTTTGAAGATACAGAGCAAATGATTGAAGTCACTGAAATGTTGTATGGACAATATCTTTGGGGAAATTATGACATTTTAGTAATGCCCCCATCTTTTCCAATGGGAGGTATGGAAAATCCTCGATTAACATTTGCCACACCAACGTTAATTGCCGGTGATAAAAGCTTAGTGGGAGTAATTGCTCATGAGCTGGCCCACTCTTGGTCTGGAAATTTAGTCACTAATGCAAGGTGGGATAGCGTTTGGTTGAATGAAGGATTCACAACCTATGTGCAAAATCGAATCGTGCAAGCGCTTTATGGCGAAGAAGCAGCGGCTTTAGAGTTTATGGTGAGTATTAATGAGCTTTCTGAGTCACTTAACACGTTAAAGGAAGCCGATCAGCATTTAGTACTTAGGCTTGAAGGGCGCGATCCACATGAAGGCTTTGGGGATGTTGCTTATACTAAAGGGGCTTGGTTTTTGAAGACTCTTGAAGAACAATTTGGCCGTGCTCAATTTGATAATTTCCTCAAAAAATACTTTAATCATTTTGCATTTAAAAGCATTGCTACCACCGATTTTCTAGAGTTTCTACAAACCCATCTTCTTGATCTTTATCCCGAAAAATACTCTATGGACAAAGTCAATCAATGGTTACATCAACCCGGTATTCCTGAAGATGCAGTAAGAATTGAAGCAAAACAATGTGAGATAAACGATAGAGTTCGTGAACAATGGTTAAATGGAACCATATCTGCAATACAATTAAACGCCCAAAGCTGGTCAAGTAATGAATGGCAATATTTTCTGAATAAACTTCCAGAAAATCTCTCTTATGAACGAATAAAAGAATTGGATACATATTATCATTTAACAGGCATGAGTAATCATGTAGTTGCAGCGCAATGGTACAAAATTACTATTGATGGCCAGTATAAGGAAGCCAACGAGGCAATTAAAAATTATTTATTAACTATTGGCAGACGTTATTTAATTGTTCCTTTGTATCAAAGATTGTTAAAAACTGAAAATGGGAAAGAGTTTGCTCAAGAAATATATAAGGAAGCAAGAGCAACTTATCATTCGGTAACAAGAGAGACTATCGATAATAAATTTAAAGAAACAGGAGTAGAATTAAATTTTTTTAAGCCAATTCCAACTCAAGCTAGAGATGGTACCGCGCGAAACATATATAGCCATTTCAATAAGAGCCATGTAAAAGCAAGTGACAAAGTGGATAACACTGAAATAAAAACGGATACTCCATTAGTCCCAACCACTATTTAAAACTTTCTCTCAGTAAAAATAGTTTGGTCTAAACGACTTAACCATTAGTTTAATGGTTAAGCGTTCACGCAATGGGCCAACACTCACCAATAAAAAAGGCTTATTTGAAATCAAATAAGCCTTTTCATAAGAGCTTAGTAACTGAATCTTCTTATTTCTTTCCTTCAGCGCTTTGCTTTGCTTCTTGAAGAAAGCCTAACATTGCTTTTTCAATAATTTTAAAGGACTGCTGTAAATAATCTAATGCTTTATGACCATTTTCAACCGCTAGATTAATTTGTTTTTCCAGCATTTCCTCAGGTTTTTTAACTTGAGCCAATTCTTCTGGTTTTAAATAAGTTAAGCCCTGTAAAGTTTTTACGTTTAATTCTGCTATGGCTTTGAATGGCTCTTGAGCTTTTTTAGCCATGTCGCTCCATTTATCAAAATTTGGTTGGTTCATGATATTCTCCCCATAAATTGTTGCACCGCACAATATAATATTAGTACTTATATCTTTATTTTGTCAATAGCTTATATAAAAAAATATTGCGCTGCACAATAAACCGCTTGCATCGTCGCATTTAGATGTCTAAGGCAAAACCTACTGGCTAAACAAGTGGTCTAATACAGAGGTTGCTTCGCGACAACAAATAGTGTTCGCTTCTAATAACGAGTATGCACTATTAATGGTTTAACTTTTAAAGACTTTCTGCCATTGTTGCATGATTTGCTGCATTTGTTGATTCCATGCTTCTGTTGCTTGTTGGTAAGGATTATTTTGCAAAGGTAGCTCCATAGAATGAAACATTTGCTCCATCATTGCTTTCAATGAAACGTGCATAGGATGATTGGCGAGAGTAATGATCTGACGTAAAATATCTGAAGATAAAAATTGGGTGGGGCCAGCCTCCATTTCCACAATAATCTGTAATAAGATGGAGTTAGTGAGATCTTTCCCTGTTTCCGAATCCTCTATCTTGAATAAAATCCCATCAACTACATAACTTTGTAATTGCTCAAGAGTAATATATTGACTGCTCTCTGTATCGTAGAGCCTACGATTTTTATATTTTTTTATTAATCTAGTCATCATCTTCTCAGAAATTAAAAAGGCTTGATACTTATATAGCTCTAATGTATTACTAATAATTAGAGCTAATAGATATTAAATCGCTTTTGCAGCTAACATCCTTTATCAGACCTCTTTTATAACCAGTAGATTTTGCATGAGAGCAAGGCATAAGTGTTTCGAGGAACAGAGTAATGAGCACCTGAGAAACACTTATAACACAGCAATCGAGCAAAAGCTGCAGTTATGCAAAGATCTATTTTTAGTACATGTGCAAGCCACCATTGATACTAAGGTTAGCACCAGTAATATAACGGCTTTTTTCACTAATTAAAAACTCTATTGCCCATGCAATTTCTTGAGGCTCAGCAAGTCGTTTCGCGGGAATAAGATTAATAATGCTCTCTAAAATATCAGGCCTTATACCTTGCATCAAACGCGTATTAACATAACCAGGAGAGATGCTATTTACTGTGATATTTTTCATCATTAGCTCTTGTGCCAAACTTTTGGTAAAACCATAAACCCCAGCTTTAGACGCAGCATAATTCGTTTGAGAAAACTGGCCTTTTTGAGCATTCACTGAAGAAACATTCACTATTCTTCCTGAGGCTTGGTTTTTCATACACTCAACAACTTGTCGAGTTACATTAAACATTCCATCAAGATTGACTCTTAGTACATCGTCCCATTGCTTTTTCGTCATTTTTGTAAATACAGCATCTCGAGTAATACCTGCATTATTGATCAATACATCAACGTTGCCATACTCATTAATAATAGAGCGAATCACTTCACTGCACTGATCAAAATCAGTAACATCCATATGTCGGAAGGAAACATTTTTATATCCCTGCTCCCGCAAATCTTGCAGCCATAACTTCCCTGCCTCCACAGCGACCAAATCAAGGGCAATGACATGCTGATAAGTTGAGTCTAATTGTTTGGCAACTGCAGTACCTATATCTCCTGTGCCACCAGTAATTAATGCCACGTTATAATTTTGCATATTATTCTCTTTTTATTGATGCAGACGCATTCCTTAGCCTTCCGCTCACCCCTGTAAATACTATCTTTTCTCAGGGGTGAATGACTTCTATTACATGTATTGACCACCATTAATATCCAAATTAGCCCCTGTTATGAAGCCACTATCTGGAGATGCCAAAAAGGCTACAGCATCCGCCACCTCTTTTGGACGACCTAATCTCCCTACTGGGATACTTGCTATTATAGACTTTAAGACATCTTCTTTTACCGCGGCAAGCATCGGCGTTTCAATATATCCCGGAGAAATGGTGTTAACCGTAATACCTTTAGCAGCTACTTCCAAAGCCAAGCTTTTGGTGAAGCCAAATAACGCAGCTTTCGTAGAAGAGTAATTACATTGACCAAACTGTCCCTTGCGTCCATTTATTGAAGAAATACTTATAATACGACCGTATCCTTTATCCAACATAGCAGGTATTACATTACGAGTCATATTAAATACACTAGTTAAATTAGCGTCTATTACTTCCTGCCAACATTGAGGTGTCATTTTTTTTAAAGAGCAATCTTTAGTTACTCCAGCATTATTTATCAAAGCATCAATTTGGCCATATCGCTCCATAACTAATGCGACTAGTTTCTCACAGTCACTGAATTTAGCTATGTCTCCATAGACTATGTCAATATCAAACCCTAATCGTTGTTGCTCTTCTTGCCACCTTTTAGCTTCCTCATGTCTTCCATCTTTAAAATAACAAGCTATTACCTTAAACTCTGTAGATAACCGCTGGCTTATTGCTGAACCAATACCACCAGTTCCTCCAGTTACTATAGCAACCCTCTTTTCCATAAGAACTCCCTTTTTTTAAATAACTACTTATTGATAATACTACAAATTAAATTCATTCACTTGTCAATTTCAAATAATTTTAACTCTTTAATGTTAGGAAATAGTAAAGAAAAAACAAGTATATTTTTAGTGGTAATAAATAATGGTTAAATATACTGTGATTCAACTGAAATGATTATTTTTTGATTATTTTCGGCAAATATTAAACATTTTCATTAAAATGAGGTTATTATGCTAAAAACAACTATTGCGGCATCGCTATCGATAATGATAAGTACTGTCCCTCAATATGTATTTGCAAACGATGATTCATGTGAAATACATGTTGCAGTTTCCAGCCCACCTATTCTCCCTAACGACAATGTTGCATTTAACGTTACCAATGACAATGGTCTTAGTAAATCGATTATTTTGCAAGGAGGTAGCACCCCGAAAACTATAGGACAACTCCTCTGCTCATCAAGTCCCTACACCATAAGTGCGACTAAATATTCAACTCCGCAAAATAACGTAGCAAAACTGGGCCCAGTTATCGGTGAGTGCAGTTTAAAAGCAGGGAATATCACTCTTAATGGCCCTAATAATAGTGTAGCTGTAGTATTTCCTAACGATTTTATTTGCAATTAAGAGCTGTTATATACAGACCATATATTTTTAGCAAACGCAATGAGTGTGGGCTACCCCACACTCATTGAATTTAATAGACAGGAACGTATCCTTTTAGCTGTTGGGCAAATTGTCTTAATACCTCAAGCCCTGATTCTTCAGCTTGACGGCACCATTGTTGCAATGCTTCGATGAGTTCTTTTTGACTCGATGCAGTTTTCAACCAAACGTTCTGTAAAGACTGCTTATAGCTGTAAACTACTCGTAATTGTTCACGAGCATCTAACAAGCTTTGTAAGCGAGTTTTAGCTTTTGTGGTTAAGAGACTGTCCTCACGACGCAACAAGCGCCCAGCACGTTGAAACAATTTTTTATCTTCTTTAGTTTCTATACTGTTATTTTTCTCATATTGAAGTATGGGTCTAATTACACTTCTGTAATAATTAGACATCACTTGAAATCGATTTGAAATCACTGCTTTAACTGTATCTAAATCAACATGCAGTTTTCCTTCATCTCTCGCTAATTTAGGAGGTAATTTCTTAACTTTAGCTAAACGGAAAAAAGAAAGAATACGTATGTACATCCAACCAATATCAAACTCCCACCACTTTACAGAGAACTTAGCTGATGAAGCAAAGGTATGATGGTTATTATGTAGTTCTTCGCCACCAATCCAAAATCCCCAAGGGAAAATATTGGTTGCCGCATCAGGACACTCATAATTTCGATAGCCCCAATAATGGCCAATACCATTAACAACTCCGGCAGCATGAAAAGGAATCCACATCATTTGTATTGCCCAAATAGTTAATCCAGGAGCACCAAAGAAAAATAAATCCAAGAGCAGCATTAGTGTAACCCCTTTGGCCGAATGGCGTGAATACACATTACGCTCTATCCAATCTTTCGGAGTCCCATGAGAGTACTTCTCTATCATTTCTCTATCTTTGCGAGCAGCGCGATATAACTCAGCGCCTTCCCAAAATACTTTTTTAATCCCTAGTACTACAGGGCTATGAGGGTCACCCTCTATATCAGTAGTTGCATGATGCTTACGATGAATAGCAACCCAATCAGCGGTAACCATACCTGTGGTAAGCCATAACCAGAAACGGAAAAAATGACTAACAATAGGATGTAATGTTAATGCTTTGTGAGTTTGATGACGGTGAAGATAAATTGTGACTGCAGCAATAGTTATTTGAGTCAATATCATTATTGCTAATACATATCCCCAAAAACTAAGGTTTAAATAACCAAACACCATAGTAACTCCAAGTCAAATAGATATTAAAAAGTAGAGTTTATAACATTCGGTTAATCTAAGTAAAATCCGGGAATGGTATCTTCGTACGCTTAGAAGAGCCTAATTATAACTCTATAGTATAATCATAACACATTTTCACTCATTATATTGCATGATTTAGTTAAGTGGTCNATAATTAATTAAATACTTATTTCAGGATGAAGTTATGAGCGATAAATTAGAAAAGATTATTGAAAACTTGCTACCGTTTGTCATTGTAGGAGTAGCTATCGCGTTGTTTATAGGCTTACTGTTCATGTTTTTTTACATTGCAGTATGGGGCTTAGTGATAGGTGGTGTGCTCTGGCTAGCAACTTTAGTGAAACAATACCTATTTCCTAGTAATACCCCTAAAAAAGAAGAGGGTAGAGTAATTGAACATGATAATAAAAAATAATGCCTGAATTACCCGAAGTTGAAACGACCAAACAAGGAATTAAAATCCATCTGGAAGGTCAAATAATTAAAGATGTGAAAGTCCGTAATCACCAACTGAGATTACCCGTTCATCATAACATTGATGAATTATGCATTGGGAAAAAAATAACCGCCATTACTCGTAGAGCAAAATACCTCCTGCTCCATCTTTCCAAAGGATATATTCTTATCCATCTAGGGATGTCCGGACATTTACGCATTGTACCGGATGACATGAAGCCAGAAAAACATGACCATATCGATTTGCTGGTAGCCAATGGGTTAACGTTAAGGTATTGTGATCCCAGAAGATTCGGTCTATTTTTATATATAGAAGAAAATCCTCACTTACATCCCTTACTTATTGATTTAGGACCTGAACCACTTTCAGAAGACTTTACTGGCGATTACCTGTATCAAAGAATGAGAAACAAGAGTCAGCCGATTAAGTCACTGATTATGAATAATAAAATCGTAGTAGGTGTTGGTAATATATATGCAACCGAAAGCCTTTTTCTATCGAGTATTCATCCTCTAACTCCCGCCCGTAAAATAACTGAGATTGCAGCCCTCTCTCTAACTTTGCAAATCAAACAAGTACTAAAATCGGCTATAGATGTCGGAGGAACCACCCTTCGCGATTTTTATACCTCCGAAGGGAAACCAGGCTATTTCAGCCAATCTTTAAAAGTTTATGGCCGCAAAAAGCAACAGTGCTTTTGCTGCAAACAACGTATTCAGTCGATAGTGATCGCGGGTCGCCATTCTGCCTTTTGTCCTCAATGTCAGCCATTAATAACTTAAAAAGACCTTTTATCTTGAGAATCTACTACACTAAATTATCTAGGCAATCGAAAAGACTTGGGGTAAAATTATTACCATTAAACGAGAAACGTTAACAAATGAAAATAAGCCGCATTCGCACCTTTGGGATCATTTCTGCATTATGTTTTTATACAACAATGGTCTCTCTCCGTTCTGTATGCAAATACTTTTTTAGCACTCCAACTAGACCATGGGTAGATAAAACCATTCATCACTGGGTCGATCAATTATTAAATACAGTGCAAGTACATTATACCGTTGTTAATCCACATAACGTACAGCCACAACCTGGTCAAGCTACTATTTTAATGTGTAACCATTCCAGTGCTTATGATATTCCTCTTGGATTCAAAGCTTTTCCTAACCATTCTATACGAATGCTTGCAAAGAAAGAATTATCCAGAATCCCTGTATTTGGCAAAGGAATGGCCGCAGCCGAATTTCCTTTTATAGATAGAAAAAATAGATATCAAGCGATTAAAGATCTCGAATATGTGCGCCAATTAATGGAAAGCGGTATTCTCATTTGGATTGCTCCAGAGGGCACTCGCTCCAAAGATGGAAAATTAGCCCCATTTAAAAAGGGTTCCTTTATTACTGCCATACAAGCCAACGCAACTATTATTCCTATAGGAATTAGAGGCGCATTTAATATTCTTCCAGCACGATCCTTCAGAATTAATTTAAACCAAAATGCTGAAATTCACATAGGTGAACCCATACAAGCTTCTCAATTTACTCTTGAAAATAAGGAAGCACTTATTGAGCAAACATACCAAAGCATAAAAAAACTAATTGCTGAAGATAAATCTTAGTAGTTCTCTTAATATTTAACCCCATAACCACCTGAATTAGAAACTACTTTCGCCGCTAAACCGATATTTCTTGGATCTGAAGTTGCTGTTAATACATTGCTTTCTTTATCCCATGTAATGGCCTGCATATCCCCATAATTCTGTGCTAAAGGCATTAATTGGTACCCCATAGCCTTCAACCCTTCTTGGATAACAGGTGGAAAGGTGTCTGGCTCAAATTGAATAACATCGGGTAAATATTGATGATGAAAACGCATGGAGGAAACCATACTAATCGCCCCATACGAATCATAAAATACTAATGAGGCAAGCAAAACCATTGTAGGAATACGACTACCACCTGGAGTCCCCAAAATGGCAACTCGTCCAGGTAACTCTAGAAAAGTAGGCGTCATGCTGGATAAAGGTCTCTTGTTAGGAGCAATTGCATTTTTATCACTACCTACTATGCCAAACACATTTTGTTCCCCAACCTTAGAGGAAAAATCATCCATTTCATCATTTAGCAATACCCCCGTGCCTTCCGCAATAACGCCAGATCCGAATATAAAATTCACTGTCGTCGTTGCAGAAACGCGATTACCTTCAGCGTCAATAATCGAATAATGCGTGGTACTTGTATTGTTGGAAGTTGCTGATGAGCCTTGTAAAACCTTACTGTCTAACGCTTTCTCTGGATTAATAAAAGTACTCAATTGTTTTGCATTTTCAGCAGAAGTTAGGTGTTCTATGGGAATAGTTACAAAATCTGGATCTGCTAAAAATTGATCTCGTTGCCAATAAGCTAAACGCATAACCTCTACGACATAATGAACCCATTTCAACTTAGAAAATGAAGACACAGGATAATTAGCTAATATATTAAGCATAGTCAATAACCCCACCCCTCCAGCAGAAGGAGGAGGAGCAGTAATAATTAACATATTGTGATAAGCACCAACTAGAGGTTCTCTAAGCTTAATTTTATAATTTGCCAAATCATCTAGAGTCCAAGCACCTCCTGCAGCATTGACTCCTTGTACCAAACGTTTAGCTACATCTCCAGTATAAAATCCTTGTTCCCCTTTCTCGGCAATCAAACTCAAAGTATGAGCTAAATCGGTTTGAACAAGACGTTCACCAAGCTCATAAGGTTGGTTATTTTTTAAAAAAATTGCTGCCGTAATAGGGTATTTTCTTAATACCTCTAATCTATCTTCCATTGAAGAGAAATATCTGAATTGATGGTCTACCAAAAAACCTTCTTCCGCTATTTTAATTGCAGGCGCTAGAGATTGAGAAAGGGGTAAACGCCCATATTTTTTGGCAATATAAACTAAAGCAGCAGGTTGTCCTGGAATGGCAGCAGCTAGACCTCCATTTAATGATAATTCGGGGATAACTTTCCCATCACTACCTAAATACATATCTCTTTTTGCCGCTTTGGGGGCTGTTTCTCGCCCATCTACGAATATATTTTTATGTTCTTGCTCTACGTGTAATAACCAAAACCCACCACCGCCTAGCCCTGAGTGATAAGGAGCTACTACAGCTAAAGTAGCAGCAACTGCTACTGCAGCATCAAAGGCATTGCCACCCTGATTTAAAATTTCTAAACCCGCATTGGTTGCCAGTGGATGAGCACTGGCGATGGCATATCCGGGCGGGTGAGCATGATAAGATTGAGAATACACAGATGTGGCTAAAAACGATACAAAAATTAAGCCCCAGAACTTAATAGTATTTAACAATTTAAATGATTCATGTTTAGGCTTCATCTTGTCTTTTTTGTAACTCCCTGACAACGCAAGCAGGAACAAATTGAGAAATATCCCCCTTAAAAGAAGCCACTTCTCGTACCAAGGTCGAAGAAATAAACATTAAATTTTCTGATGGAGTCAAAAATAATGTTTCTACTTGTTTCGACAATTTTCTGTTCATGCCCGCTAATTGAAATTCATATTCAAAATCCGATACAGCCCTTAAACCACGTAAAATTATTCCCGCATTTTGTTCCAAAACAAAATCAATTAATAAACTTTCAAAACCCAGCACCTGTACCCCAGGGATATCACTCACAACTTCTTCTAAAAGTTGGATTCTTGTTTCTAAAGACAAGTAGGGACGTTTGGCTTTATTGTCAGCGACAGCCACAATAAGCTCAGGGAAAATTTTAGCCCCGCGTCTAATAATATCCACATGTCCATTTGTCACGGGATCGAAAGTTCCGGGATATATTGCTTTTTGTTTCATATTTTTTAACACCAATTGCATATGAAAGCAGTCTAGCGTATTGTTAATTGAAAAACTACAGTAATGGAATTGAGGTGAGCAATGAATGCAACAAAACACTTAAGTCTCTTATCCTTTTGTTTATTAACAGCCTGCGCCCCCCCTCTCCAACAATCGACGGAGGTACTTCCTACAAATAAAGTAATTCCACTGGAAAAGCGCAAAGCTGAAACAGCAACTATCTCATCTTGGGAAATTCAAGGAGCAATGGCTGCAAAAAATAAGGCAAAAGGCTGGTCAGCCACCATGAATTGGGTTCAGCACGGACCAAGTTCTTATCAAATACGCTTAATGGGGCCATTGGGTGGCGGTGCTGTGGTTATTAATAAAAAAGGTAGTGCCATCACTTTTAAAGATGGAAATAAATCAGCTACCTCTACTAACGCCGATGAATTACTCTTTAAACAGACTGGAATTAGACTACCAGTAAACAATCTTTATTATTGGGTCAGAGGACTGCCAGCACCCGGGGGTGTTCAGGCAGAACAGCACGATCAATACAATCATCTGGTACAGTTAAAACAAAGCGGTTATACCGTCAGTTTCGCCAAATTTACTTCAGTTAAAGGAATAGACCTGCCAAGCATGATTCGTTTAGATGGTAATGGGGTTATGGTAAAAGTAATAATCAAAAATTGGATTGTCTAACAATTCAAATTGGATATTGAATTATGTTAAGTCCATAATAAAGTGATGAAATTTATTGTGGACCTCATTATCAAATTTTAAAATTTAATAATTTAATAATTTATTTGCGTTCTAACGTTGACATCGTCACAAATCCACTGCAAAATACGCAGCACATCGCAGGGATGAAGATTTTTAGCTTAAGGACAAATTAAAAATTTACAACTTATAGGGGTGTCGCCAAGCGGTAAGGCACAGGGTTTTGATCCCTGCATACCTAGGTTCGAATCCTAGCACCCCTGCCATTTTCTTGTTGGTTCAAGTAAACAGACGGCAGAAGATACCCTGGAAGGATGCGTTCCTCGTATCGCTCAAATAATAATAATATCTTTCTGGCTGTCTTCTGCTATGTGTTTAAGTTAGTTGATTAACCTAATCTAAGGCTTTTTACACATGTCCACAATGATGATTTTTACCGGGAATGCTAACCCTGAATTAGCACTAAAGATTTCTTCTCATTTACAAATACCTATTGGTCAAGCTACTGTAGGCACCTTCAGTGATGGTGAAACTATGGTTGAAATATTAGAGAATGTCCGTGGAAAAGACGTTTTCGTATTACAATCAACTTGTGCCCCAGCAAACAATAACTTAATGGAACTGCTCATAATGGCTGATGCATTAAGAAGATCTTCAGCTGGCCGCATCACTGCTGTTGTTCCCTATTTTGGTTATGCGCGCCAAGACCGCAGAGTTCGTTCTGCACGCGTTCCAATTACCGCTAAAGTTGTCGCTGACATGATGGCCTCAGTTGGAATATGTCGTGTACTTACAGTTGATTTGCATGCCGACCAAATCCAGGGCTTTTTCTATATGCCTGTTGATAACGTTTATTCAACCCCTATCCTTCTTGATGATATAGTCAGGCAAAAATTAAGTGACATTATGGTTGTATCTCCTGATGTTGGCGGTGTGGTGAGAGCCAGAGCAATGGCCAAAAGACTGGATGATGCAGAGCTATCAATAATTGATAAACGTCGTAGTGGTCCTAATAAATCGGAAGTAATGCATATCATTGGTGAGCCAGCTGGTAAAAATTGCATTATTGTTGATGACATTGTAGATACAGCAGGAACTCTATGCTCAGCGGCTCACGAGTTAAAGAGAAATGGGGCAAAAAGCGTAAGAGCCTATATTACTCACCCAGTACTCTCTGGCCCAGCCGTACATAATATTAAACATTCAGGACTTGATGAGGTGGTTATTACTGATACTATTCCCTTATCAGACGAAGGTCGAAATTGTGATAAAATTCGCGTCGTTAGTCTTGCCGATATGTTAGCTCAGGCAATCAAACGAGTTAATGTTGAGGAATCTGTTAGCTCTATGTTTGCAGAATAAATATCAAACCTCTTGTATAGCCCGTATTAATTGATATGGGCTAGTCAAACTGTCCACACAATGGTATCAACTTAAGGAATTTACGGTAATAGGTAGGTTGGGTTACACTGCGCTAACCGACCTACTCTTCTTTTTCGACAGAGAATACAATGCCTAAGTTGACACCATTGCGTGAACGGTTATGTTACAATTTTTTTTGTGCAAAAATCGTCATAGCCTTCACTAAATAAGCTGGCAGATCAGGATGATAAGCATTATAAAAATTTTTGAAATCAGGGTGCTCTAGATATATGGCCCCAAGACCAATATAGCTTTCTTTGGTGGGAGTCCAGAATTGTTTAACCCAGCAATAATGTTTTTGAATTAAATCTTGCACCTCAGGATCACTAGGTTTCAATTGCTTTTTTATAGACTGAACCAGTGCTTCATTAACGACCTGACACTCCTGTTGATGTTGCTCCCAATTACTTTTTTTCCAATGACTAACCTTACTCCAGCTTTCATTAATTTCTTTTTGGGTTAAAACTCCTTTATCTAAAAGAAACTGCTCGTGTTCCTGTTGTTTTTTAAAATCAAAGCCATCATACATTTCTATATCCTTCATGATTAAATTACCTTTTAAGTGCTCTATTGTTTTATCAATTGTCTTGATCAAGGCAGCTGTTTTCTCAAGACTACTAATAAGAACTATCTTATGGTTTTGTAATGCTTCTATTTTGTTAAACTCATCACATCCCATAATCCGTTGAATGTCACCTAAAGAAAAACCTAATTCACGAAAAAATAAAATCTGCTGTAGTAACAGTAGCTGTTCTTCCTGATAATAACGATAATTGTTATCGCCATAATATGCTGGCTTTAACAAAGCTATCTCATCATAAAAACGAAGAGTCCTAGGACTAACGCCCGATAATTTCGCTAATTTTTTCACTGTATACAACATAATGAATTCCTCTAAGTGACGACACACACAATAAAGGATGACGTGGCGTTAAGGTCAAGATTTTTAAACAGTAAACATGTCCTAATTTTCATATAAGAACATGATTCACAACAAGCACTATAAAGTTGACTGCCGTGAATCATTTTATTGTAAGATTTATGACTTTTTAATGATACAAGGACGTTGTATTTTGTTGTTTATCCATTTCAAGGACAGCCTGAACGTCTACACTGTCAGCATCGTGTTGTCTACTGCCAAACGTTGTAAGTTTGCTGCTACCTGGTTTTGATGTTTTTTCCAAGGCAATGTATTTCCTCAGCTCGTCATTGAGCGCTGCTTCTGAATCCAATATCCTCCGTTCTTCTTCGGTAGGCAAAAAAGCGATATCTACTGCACCGGATTGCAGTGGGGCTTTAGGGGTTATTCAAAATAACTTTATAAAAAAAGGGAGCTTTGCTCCCTTTTTTTAATTTTTTATGAATGATTTATTATTCACGTGTACCAACGTATTTGTCATCAAAATAACGTCTTAATTTGGTTCTTAAAGTTCCACGACTAATTCCCAGCATAATAGCTGCACGAGACTGATTATACTTGCAGTGCTCCATTACTGCACGAAATAGAGGCGTCTCTATTTCTTCAAGTACAAACTGGTATAAGTCAACAGGATCAGTTCCCTTAAGCTCTGAAAAATATTTTTGTACTGAAAGGGTTACGCTTTCGGCTAGTGATGCTGTGGTATCGCTGGCATCATTACTGATTGTTGTCATTATTATTAGCTCCTCCTTTTAAAAGCGGTATATTACCGAATTGAGCAATTCGAGACAAGGGTAGAACAGAAAAAACTATATTAAAATTCAATATATACCATTTACTCTTAACTTGATACTCAATAAAAAGTCCTTTCTTAACAACGAATTGGAGTTAGCTGCGATAAGCAGCTTACTCCATTTAATACAACAAGAAAATTACTTTAACATAGATGGGTCAAAAGGCTTACCATTTACAGTAAATTTACCTTGTTCCAATTTTACTTCAGTAACAAAATCAGTATCTTGAGCCACAATTAACCCATTTTGCTCCATGGCACTTATTTGTTTATCAGCTTGCATACTTGCTAACTGTTCTTGGCTTGGTGCTGGTTGGCTTGCTTGAGCTGGGTTACCTTGCTGTGCATTTTGCATCTGTTGAATCAGAGCTTGCTGCATCTCAGGTTGTTTTGCCATTTGCTGTAACAGTGATTGTTGAACTAATTGTTTTACAATAACTTTAGGCATTTTCAATTTAGCATTACCCTGAATTTTCTGGATAAGCTCAAATGGATTTGCATTATCTCCTTTAGGCAAAGAAACCAGTAAATTTCCTTCTATTAACCCCTCTGGGATTTTAAAGCTTAGTTTAGAAATTTCAAACTCAGCACCTTTACTAAACAATTTAGGTAACTCAGGAAGTAAAGCCATCATTGCCTTTTGTCGCTCAGCATCTGTACCATTTTGCATCGCGGTAGCTTGTTTGTTTATATCAGCCAAAACATCTGCGTCAAGATTACGTAATGCAATCTGTAGCTCACCGGGACCATAAGTCTGACCATTAGCAATAACGGTTTTAAGTGCAACATTAACATGTGTGCTAAACAGTTTTTCTTTAATGTCACTATCAGAGCTTGCATCAAGATTGCTGATTTCAAACATTTTCTTGCCTTTGACCATGACATCAAATGCTGGCAAAGAGAAGCTTGCATCACCTAAATAGAGTCCTGCATGAGTTTTATGTAAATTAAAATCACTAGAGACTTTATCCAAAGTAACTTGAGTATCGTCTTTAGTAATAGTCATACCATCGATAACAATGTTGCCGTTCACTTTACCCAAATTAGACGACATTTGAGTACTGCTCTCCATCCCTTTCCAATCAAAATGACCTGTGCCATCTTTTGAAATTAATTTGAATGACGGTAGAGTTAAATCTACAGTACTTTGAGCCATGTAATTAACAAAAATGCTTAAATCTAAGTGTGGCTTAGTTGAGTCTTTAGAGAAAGCCTCATCAAACTGTTGGTTATACTGCTCTGGGAGAGAAAATACAGTCTTAGCATACCCCATGCCAAAACGTAAGTTATTATCCGCATATATAAATGGGCCATGATAAATTTTGACCGGCATTACAGTTTCATAATCTTGCGCGGCGACAGTTTGTGATTTTCCATCTTCACCAGTGACTATACGCTCAGGAATATGTAAACGCCATTTAACTTTAGCATCAGAGGTAAACCAGCCTCTGTCATACTGCTCTATTTGAGCAAATAATCCATTAGATTGATTAATGACTTCAACGTTCTTCTTGATAGTTCTTTCTGTAAGAACTCCCATGCCATAATATCCACCTAGGACTAAAACAGCCAGGATAATGATTAATCCCGCAAGTTTTTTCATTATTATCTCCATTTTATTAGTTTGCGAGCAGCATTACTTGAGTACAGCAAAGCGCTGGTCAAAGTATAACAGTAAATGGCGTAAGAGCGCGATATTCTAATGCAAGAAGATTGATATTAAAGGAAAAACATCCGGACAACAAGATTAAAAATTACACGAAACGATCAAACTTAGTTACTGAAGAGCAATGATACCCTAAAGATCGCATTTGTCGGGCCAAGAGCCCGACCTAATCCCCTCAAAAGCCTAATTTGTAAGTGTTTGATTTTAAAGTGCTTTTCTTTGGCGATATCTATCCCTCAATTAGGATTGGGCGATTTAAGTTGACGCCATTGGCTAAGCACATACCGCTTTGAACAATGAAACCTAGACTTCTTATGATTTTCTGACAGGTTTGCAGTATGTCTCTTTAATAGTAAACGCTAAAACTAAAGCAATTAAAGAGCATAATGGCAATATTCGTAATCCAGCCTGGAAATCGGAAAGTAGTAAAGTTTCCACATTATAAGCTCGTGCACCCGAAACCATGTCAACTAACCGACCAACCAAAGGTTGTAATAAAGCCCCAACAAAGATCGACGTCATATTAGTAAAGGCTATAGAAGTACCAACTACATTTCTATCATGAAGCTCAGTAGAAACAGCATAAGCAATAGCAACACCAGTATTAGTTGCTCCGAAAATAAAGAAAATCACATAAGCTGTCATTTGATCCAAGTTAGGCAAAAAGACGAATACGGTTGTCAAAATCAATCCAGACACAGCAGACAGAATCATTAGCGGTTTACGCCGTCCCATTTTATCAGAGAGCCAGCCTGACAAAGGGCCACTAATTCCCCACCCAATAAAAATTAAACCTGTTGCAAAAGCTGCGGCATGCATTCCTAGACCGCGCCCATATTGTAAATAAGCTGGTCCAATCGCTTCACCTATTACAGCCGTAGGACCAAATAGAAATCCAGCATATAACGCGTTAAGCCATGTTTGGCGACAAGACAATATAATTTTTAAACTTTGCAAAATACTGATTCGCTCGACAGAGCGTACCTCACTTTTATGCGCTCCAGGTCTATCTTGAACAAACTGATATAAAAGGCCAGCTAAAGCAATAAAAAGAAAAGCAATAATAAGCATGCTGTGACGCCAACCCACATTACTCACTAAAAATGAAACGGGCGCCTCACCTGCAGCAGCACCGAGCATACCTAGCGATTGAGTTAACCCCGATAACAACCCAAGCATAGTTGGAGGAAACCAAGAAGTGGCTAACCGAAGAGAGCAAACAAATGCAAAAGCGGCGCTAAATCCAATAAGCATACGACCTACTGACGCCATCATTAAACCATCTGCAAGCCCAAAAACACAGCATCCAAACGCTGTAACTAAAGACATAACCGTTAATAATCCACGGATACTTAAACGATCAACAGTTAATCCTACTGGAATCTGCATGAAAATATAAGGAACATAAAATGAAGCGGTTAATATACCGAAGCCAGCTTCATTAATACCAAAATCCATTTGTAAATAACGATGCATTACGCCTGGTGCAACACGTGCCATGTAATCAGAGAAATAAAAGGCCGCCGCCAAGCCCCAAACTAACCAGGCAAATCCCAGATAACTCTTCTGATTATAAATTTCTACTTTAGATACATTCATGTTATTCATATGTTCTCTACTTACAGTCCTGACTCATTAACTAACCTAAGGGATGTTTACAATTAATCTGTGGCTATCCGTCCCTGACAAAAATAGAATGATAATTAGAAAACAGGTAACACACTCTAAAGTTCAATTATCATTTAGTTTTAATCAAGAAAAGCAAAGTTTAAATTTTGCAAGTATATTGTGTGCCATATTTATTTAAAATTTGGATAATAAATTATCAAAATTAAATCTACATTATACTGGTGTTGTAAGTTATTTCAACACATAGGCACTACAAAATAAAAGTGGCAGCACGCAAGTTGTAGGAGGCACAAACATATTTGAATCTGTTGTCTAAGCCATTAGCGCTATAAACCAGACTCAGTTATAATACCTATTTTTTCTAAGAAACTTAAAATGAATAGTCTTAATTCTGCTATAAAAGAAGCATACAAAACTTCTGGTAACTTGAAAGAAGCAAATAAAGCCTATCTGGAATTTATCAAAGCTAACTTTATTATTCCGATAGAGCAAAATGCAGATAGTGAAAATCCCACTGTATTATTCTTACAGGAAAATGATAACTGCTTTCTTCCAGTGTTCACTGAAATCGATTATCTCAATGTCTGGGCATCAGAGATAAGTAAAGAAATCCAGCTACTCAAATTGTCTGGAGTTGACTTACTTAAAGGTATCGGTGACAACGTAACAGTATGCCTTGATATAGGAAGTGACGTTTATAAAGAATTTAATCCCGCCGAAATTGCCAGAATGAAATCTATGGTTTTGAAGTTCTTCAATAATGAAAGTTAAAAATCATTTCAATTCATATCCAATTGAAGAAGCATTACATCATGCTCTCCAATTGGATGCGAACATCATGCTACAAGCTCAAGTAATTGGTAACCTACTATCGCTGAAGCAGCTATCGCACCACTAATTTCAAACACTAAAGATAAAAAGCTATGTTTGTGACAATATTGTTGATCGTTTGCAGCAATTATTTTTTCTATTTGAACTGATTTTTCTTTCACATCTTCTTCGTTATCAAGACTATTCATATAAAATAGAGGTTTTTCCCCGTATATACCTGCCCACCATCCCTCAAGCCATTGTTCTGCTTCTTGAGAGCCCTCCTGAAATGGGTTATCTTCCTCAGCCACCTCTAAAACAGCACACTCGTATCCAAAAAGATAACACTCTTCATAACTTGGGTGATCAATGTTAAATCGTAATTTGATGTGTGGTAATAAGGCTGTTGTGTCATTCATGTTCATGTCCTCTTTTTATGAATCTAGTATATAATTGACTCTGTTCAACTGTCGTTACTCCTAGTTGTTTAAAGTAAAGCTCATGCAAAACCTCATTTCCTCAATGATAATTTCAGCACTTAAAGCAATTGTACGACTTTAAAATATAGCGCGCGCTCTAAAATAAAATATTTACATTTTTTTGACAAAATTCTTTTTATTTTAGCAATGCAAAATCAATGTTCTAATATTTAGATGTGATTTTATTTATATTAAAGCAAGTATTAGGCCAATTTTTTTAGAGAATTTATTGTTTAATAGACTTAAGAATTTAGTGCTAAATTCCTAATAAAATATCCTAGCAATTAGTTTTAGATAAAAGCAGCTCGGTATAAAAAATACGTTATTTTTTATATTGAGCTCACAGTAATAAAAAAACACGGCAATTTCTGTCACCAGGGAAAATTCTATAAAATACAATAAGATAATCAATAAGTGTAACGACCATAAACATTTTTTTAGGGTCGAAATAAAGGCCTAACGATACTATTCCAGCATATTTGAGAGCTGCAGAACTTTGCCTGACACCGGCAAAATAAGATCGTTAAAGAAGAGTTGTATCAGGTGCTGCTCAATGTTGGACAACACGTTGCCCAACCTACATCCTTGCGCTGTATCAATGTTACCGCAGAATTAATCCCTTAAGTTGGTGCCATTCGCCGTTTAGGGGGCTAGTCTGCGGTATATCCATTCCCCTTCTTGTAAAAAATATTGAATCCTATCATGTAGGCGATTATCACGTCCCTGCCAAAACTCTATTTCATCAGGAACAATCATATAGCCCCCCCAATGTTCTGGCCTAACCACAAGTTCTTGCTGTTTACGTTGGATTAAATCATTTAATGCTTTTTCCAATACTGCTCTATCAATTATTTCCTGACTTTGTTGGGAGATAATTGCACTGATCTGGCTTTTAATAGGCCTAGACAAGAAATATTGATCTGATTGTTCTTGACTTACTTTTTTTACTCGACCACGGATACGAACTTGTCTGGCCATTTGCGGCCAGTAAAAATTAAGTGCAGCATACGGGTTGCTTTGAATTTGTATCGCTTTTGCACTTTGATAATTGGTATAGAATACAAAATTCCCCTCATCCAGACCTTTTAATAAAACAACTCTGGAGTCAGGACGGCCTTGTTCATCAGCAGTAGATAACACCATAGCGGTGGGATCATTTTTTTCGTTCTTTAATACCTCTTCAAACCAAAGTTTGAATTGAGCGATAGGATCTGAAGAAACTCTATCTTCACTTAAACTTAATTCACCATAATCACGCCTTATGTCTGCAAGACTTCTAAAGTTATTCATAATGCCCCTTAAAGCGAATTGATGAAGCAATTATACGCTCAATAAATAATATTTAGCGAGTAGATAAATTGAGAAATTACACTATTAATTAGTAAAAGGTAGGAAGGCATAGAACTTATACAGAATCTAGTTCTAAATAAAAGAAAAGCAGTTCGTTATAAAAATACATTATTTTTATAACGAACTCACTTTAATGAAGAATTGATACCAAAAAGTAGATTTCAAAATAGTAAACTTCAAGTTTTTAAAGAGGTCGTCTGCGCTACCTCTTGGACATACTGTAATGATTTTGCCTGATTCCAACCCCAAATACCTAAAAAAGTTAAAGGAGAAAGTCTCTGCATATTCAAGGCATTATAAAGTTCGCTTTTAGGATTTGTTACTGTGTCTCTTAGCGTCCCTTCTTCTTCAAAATCCAAATGCTCAAGGGCATTGATAATTGCATCTACTTTCTGTTTGCTGTTAATCCAATAAGGATTAAAACTATCCTGATGAAGTTGCAATCGTTCGATCTGTTGCATAATTTTTGCTCCCAAAGCACCACAATCGGCAAGTTTTTCTGCATAATTTTTCGTAATAGGAGAGTTTGTATCAACAATTTTGCTCTGCGCAATAGAAGTTACGTCTTCATCTTGAAAAAAGATTTTCGTTGATAACCAATTGGGATATTGGATGGCCTCCCATTCGCTATAAGCAGTTTTAACAATATTCTTAGGATGAATTGCCTTCGCTCTACAAAAATCAATCCAACCTTTCCCTCCTGTCCGCAAAAATATGGCCGCTGCTTTGGTTAGTAGTCGTGCAAGAGTAGAAAAATCAGGCTTATCTGGACTACTATTATTAGGAACAACATCAGAGAGATACACTCGATGGTCACTCAATGAAAGTTCTTCTCTTCTTAAGGCATCTATTACTCTATATACTGAATCATTGTGCAGTAATGCCTCATACAATACCGTATTAATATTTAACTCAGAATGAACACTACAATCGCCATTATGAATCACCTTTATTGTAGGACTAACAGTACATTTAATTCTATGTTGCTCAATTAGTTTTTCCGTGAAACTATGAATATGAGAGGGGCTCCCCCAAGAATTTGTTGCGACTAAAACTTCTATCATTTCCCCATCTTTAATAAAAAATAGAGGTTCAGTAAAAAGACTATCAGAAGCATAAACTATAGCAGCCGCTTTTCTAGAGGAACTAGTGATGAATCTGTTAATAAAATATTCGTATTTCTTTTCGGTAGATTCTCTTTGTAAATCAATATAGTAAAGCCCAAGAAAAGCGCCATCGTCACGGCGATTCATCAACCGTTTGCTTAAATGAAAATCAAGATCAGCAGCAGATCCTATCCATTCTTTTTCTTGACAAGAAAAATCGAATCCATATTGATAAATATAATGATCTGTCACGAGAACACAAAATATTCTATAAAAAGCTCCCAGCAATGAAAGAATAGGAGAAGCGAAATTCCAAATAGCAACAGATCCAGTTGTCTTTTTTTCAAACCCCTCATCGAGTAAGGCTTCATAAAAGAGTGGTGATTGCATTAAGCGATATAATGACGCAAAAAGCTTCATTAATTCTTTATTCTTTTTTATTTCCCTTACTTCCATTCCTTTTAATGAGCTTTCGTAATTTTTAAATTCGTTGCTCAAACGCAGTATCTCTTTTTTAACTTCACTAAGATTCATCACATGTATTCAGCAAAAAAAGTCATAAAAAGAACATTATATCATAAAGAGATCTAAAGTGATTTGTATGTCATGGGTAAGCTAGGCTCTACGCATGAGAAAACTCTTGACTTCTACGTTCCTCGACTTGTTCGCGGAATCTAGTACTTCTGATAGAACTATGGATCCCGCGAACAAGTCACGGGAGGTAGAAATAGAAGTCAGACTGACAATCTATCGGAAAGGACAGTGGAAGACAATCAGAGCGAAATGCTCTAACCATCTTCACAAAGTAGAAATTACCAGCCCGTGACCTCGGCAACAGCATCTCCTAAATCAGCAGGAGAACGTACTGTTCTAACGCCAGCGGCTTCTAGGGCGGCATATTTTTCAGCAGCAGTACCCTTACCACCAGAAATAATTGCTCCAGCATGTCCCATACGTTTTCCAGCAGGAGCAGTTACCCCAGCAATATAAGAAACAACTGGCTTTTTCACGTGAGATTTAATGTACTCTGCAGCCTCTTCTTCTGCAGAACCGCCAATTTCACCAACCATAATAATTGCTTCTGTTTGAGGATCTTTCTCAAATAATGCTAAAGCGTCTATAAAATTAGTTCCTGGAATAGGATCACCGCCTATACCAATACAAGTACTTTGGCCAAAACCTTTATCTGTGGTTTGTTTTACAGCTTCATAGGTTAAAGTACCTGAGCGAGAAACAATTCCTACTTTTCCAGGCAAATGAATAGAACCAGGCATAATACCTATTTTACACTCTCCAGGAGTAATAATACCTGGACAATTTGGCCCAATTAGGCGCGCATCAGTATTATTTTCTATATACACTTTTACTTGAAGCATATCCAGCACAGGTACTCCTTCAGTGATACATACGATTAACTTAATGCCAGCCTCTGCTGCTTCCAAAATAGAATCTTTGCAAAATGGGGCGGGAACATAAATAACACTAGCATCCGCCTGCGTTGCCTCCACCGCGTCACGCATAGTATTAAACACAGGCAAACCTAAATGTGACTGCCCACCTTTTCCTGGAGTGACACCACCAACCATTTTTGTGCCATAAGCAATAGCTTGTTCTGAATGATAAGTCCCTTGCTTCCCAGTAAACCCCTGACATAACACTTTAGTTTGTTTATTAACTAATACACTCATTGTTAACCTCGAAATTTAGTAGCGCTCTTACAGCAGAATTATCGCAAAACCCTAAGCAACTGCTGCAACAATTTTCTTCGCTGCATCAGTTAAACTGGTTGCAGCAATTACGTTTAAATCACTCTTATTTAAGATATCAGCACCTAATTGAGCGTTATTGCCCTCAAGTCTTACGACTACGGGAATTTTTACGTCCACTTCCTTCACTGCAGCAAGAATTCCGTCAGCAATGAGATCACAACGAACGATTCCACCAAAAATATTAACGAGAATGCCTTTTACTTTATCATCAGATAAAATGATTTTTAGTGCTTCACTCACTCGTTCTTTTGTAGCTCCGCCCCCTACATCGAGGAAATTGGCTGGTTCACCACCATGAAGTTTAATCACATCCATGGTTGCCATAGCTAGGCCGGCGCCGTTAACCATACAACCAATAGTTCCATCCAAGGGAATGTAATTCAACTCCCAGTCGCTTGCACGATTTTCACGGTCGTCTTCTTGTGATGTATCACGCATACTCTTCAATTTAGGCTGTCTGTACAAAGCATTTCCATCTATATTAATTTTTCCATCCAGACAAATTAATTGACCTGTTTGAGTAACTACTAATGGGTTAATTTCTAATAAACTTAAATCGCATTCAACAAACATTTTACCCAATCCCATCATTAAATGAGTAAATTGTCTGATTTGATCATCTTTTAAACCTAATTTAAATCCAGTATCTCTACACTGAAATGGCATAACACCAACTAATGGATCAACGATTACTTTGAATATTTTCTCTGGTGTTTCTTCCGCAACTTTTTCAATCTCAACGCCACCTTCAGTAGAAGCCATGATTACTACGCGTCGAGTTGCTCTATCAACCACAGCGCCCAAATAAAGCTCTCTGCCAATATCGCAAGTTTCTTCAATTAATACAGCATTTACAGGTTGTCCATGAGCATCAGTTTGGTAAGTAACCAATCTGCTACCTAGTAATGACTTAGTTACCGCAGATAATTCATCTTTAGAAGAAACTATTTTAACACCACCAGCTTTCCCTCTACCACCAGCATGTACTTGCGCCTTCACAACCCATTTAGGAGTAGATAACTGTGATGCTACCAGTGTTGCATCCTCAACGTTATAAGCAACCTCACCTTGAGGAACAGGTAAGCCATAGCTGGCGAATAGTTGTTTGGCTTGGTATTCATGTAAATTCATTGTAATTACCTTTATAAAAAAGCAAAACCCGTTAACACGGGCTTGGCTGTTAAACGTGATTATTAAACATTAAGTAAAAGACGTGCCGGGTCTTCTAATAACTCTTTAACACTTACCAAAAACTGCACTGAATCCTTTCCATCAATTAAGCGATGATCATAAGATAATGCAACATACATCATAGGACGGATAACAATTTGTCCTTTTTCCACCACAGGTCTGTCTTCAATTTTATGCATTCCTAAGATACCTGTTTGAGGAGGGTTAATAATTGGCGTAGCCAATAAAGAACCAAAGACACCGCCATTGGTAATGGTGAATGTCCCTCCTTGCATCTCTTCCATTGATAACTTACCTGATCTGGCTTTTGTTGCCGCATCATTAATAGTCATCTCTATTTCAGCCATACTTAGCTGATCGGCATCCCTAACTACAGGAACGACTAATCCTCTCTCTGTAGAAACAGCAATGCCTATGTCATAGAAACCGTGATAAACAATATCTTGACCATCAATAGAAGCATTTACTGCAGGGAAACGTTTTAATGATTCAACGACTGCTTTAGTGAAAAATGACATGAAGCCTAATTTAACTCCATGTTTTTTCTCAAAACTATCTTTATATTGCGCACGCATATCCATTACTGCTTTTAAGTTCACTTCATTAAATGTAGTGAGCATAGCTGCATTATGCTGTGCTTGCAGTAAACGTTCAGCAATTTTAGCTCGTAACCGAGTCATAGGAACACGTCGTTCTTCGCGAGGTCCCATAGGAGAAGGAACTGATGCTTCTTTTTTACTTTCTACTGGCTGAGAGGTCTTTCCTCTGTTAGTTTCTATATAAGAAATTACATCTTCCTTAGTAATTCGTCCATCTTTACCACTACCCTGAATTTGGCCGGGTTGCAAATCGTGCTCAGCTAACATACGGCGAACCACTGGACTAGTTGATTTATCTTCTTTAGCACTGACAGTTTCTTTAGCCACACTTTTCTCTTCTTGTACGAGAGCAGATGGAGTCGCAGCAGAGGCCCCTTCTGAAATTTTTGCTAATAATTGTCCTGAACTGACAGTGTCGCCTACTTGGAATAATAGTTCAGAGAGTATTCCATCTGCAGGAGCAGGAACTTCAAGTACTACTTTATCTGTTTCCAGATCCACTAGATTTTCATCGCGAGTTACTTTATCTCCCACTTTTTTATGCCAAGCAGCTATAGTGGCATCAGCTACTGACTCGGGTAGAACAGGTACTTTGACTTCAATAGACATGGTTATACCTTCTCATTATTATTTATTTAAATTTATTGGGGTTATGAGCCTCCCACCAATGAAAGACTCATAGTTTTTTAATCTAGTAACGCTTCTTCAACCAACGCATGTTGCTGTTGCGCGTGCAATGCAGGGCTACCAACAGCGGGAGCTGCAGCAAACTCTCTACCGGCATAAAGTAAAACTTGCTCTGGACGCAAACAATCTTTCATATTATGTTGAGAAGAGAACCAAACTCCTTGGTTTTTTGGCTCTTCTTGACACCAGATAACTTTTTTAGCATTTGGATATTTATCCAATTCAGCAATTAATGCTTTTTTCGGAAATGGATATAATTGTTCAATGCGTATTATGGCGATGTGCTCTAATTTCTTATCACGACGCATTTGTAATAGATCATAATAAACCTTGCCGCAGCATAACACTACTTTTGTGATTTTTTTCTCATCTACAGTATCAATTTCTGGAATAACCGTATAAAACTTACCCTTTTTTAAATCCTCTAAAGGAGAAACAGCCAACTTATGACGTAATAAACTTTTAGGCGTCATAATAATCAATGGCTTACGGAAATTACGAAGAACCTGTCTACGTAATAGATGGAAAATCTGTGCAGGCGTAGTTGGCGTACAAACTTGCATATTATGTTGTGCACAAAGTTGCATATAACGTTCTAGACGAGCAGAAGAATGCTCTGGTCCTTGTCCCTCATAACCATGAGGCAACATCATGACTAACCCACACAAACGCCCCCATTTTTGCTCACCGGAACTAATAAATTGATCAATAACAACTTGTGCTCCGTTAGCAAAATCACCAAACTGGCCTTCCCATATAACTAGATAAGAAGGCTCTGAAGAAGCAAAGCCATATTCAAATGCTAAAACTGCTTCCTCTGACAAGACTGAATCTATTACGGAGAATGTTCTTTTAGGATTAGTAGAGATATGTTCTAAAGGAACAAACGCATCGCCTGTTGCTACATCGTGTAACACTGCGTGTCTATGAGCAAAAGTTCCTCGACCACAATCTTGACCAGATAATCTCACCCCATAGCCTTCTTGCAGCAAACTAGCATAAGCCATAATCTCTGCGAATCCCCAATTCATTGAGATTTCCCCATCAGCCATCTTTTCACGCTCACTTAATAAACGTTGTACTACGGGATGCAATCCAAAATCATTAGGTAAGAGATTCAATTGTTTTGTTAATTTTTGTAATTCACTTTGACTAATAGTTGTATCGACTTTATCGGTCCACTTAGCATCCATGTAGGGAGTCCAATCTATAGAGTGTTTCCCTTCATAGTCCTCATGAACTACATTGACTACAGCCTTACCTTTATCTAAGTTATTTCTATAATCCTCAACCAGTTGCTCAGCATCCTTCTCTGCTAATAGGCCCGCATTAATTAATTGCTTGGCATATGTTTCCCGCAAAGTAGGCATGGATTTAATCTTTTTATACATCAACGGTTGAGTTACAGCGGGTTCATCCGCTTCGTTATGGCCATTACGTCGATAACAAATAAGATCAATCACCACATCTCTCTTAAATTTCATTCTGAAGTCAAAAGCAATTTGAGTGGCAAAAACTACAGCTTCAGGATCATCGCCATTTACGTGTAGTACGGGAGCCTGAACCATTTTAGCTACATCAGTACAATAAAGAGTTGACCGGGCATCAATAGGATTGCTCGTTGTAAAACCTATTTGGTTGTTTATCACTATATGAACTGTACCACCAGTTGAATAACCACGAGCTTGTGAAAAGTTAAAAGTTTCCATAACCACACCTTGACCGGCAAATGCGGCATCGCCATGGATAACAATAGGAACAACTTTTTCTTTTTTCTCTAAATCATTACGACGACTTAGACGTGCTCGAACAGACCCTTCAACCACAGGACCAATAATTTCCAAGTGAGAAGGATTAAATGCCAACGCTAAATGAACTACAGAGCCAGACTCCGTTTTAATATCAGAGGAAAAACCTAGATGATATTTTACGTCACCGGTTCTATCATATTTTACCTTGCCTTCAAACTCCTGGAATAACTCTCCAGGTTCTTTTCCTAGCACATTAATCAACACATTTAAACGTCCTCGGTGTGCCATTCCTATTACTAGCTCTTTCACACCATTCTGCCCAGCTTGATTAATAATTTGCTTCATCATAGGAATTAGCGAATCACCACCTTCGAGAGAAAAACGTTTTTGGCCTACGTATCGAGTACCTAAATAACGCTCAAGTCCATCAGCGGCAATCAGCTCTTTTAAAATCTCAAGCTTTTTTGCTTTATCAAAACTAGGACGTCCGCGTACAGACTCCATTCTTTTTTGTAGCCATTCGGTTTGCTCTACATCGGAAATATGCATGTACTCAATACCAATACTGCCACAATAAGTATCGCGCAGGGCTTGGTATATTTCATCTAAGGTCATTTCTGGACCATTAAAACTAGTACCAGCAAAGAACTTACGATTTTTATCTGTTTTATCTAATTGATGATACGCTAACTCTAAACGAGGGACAGGTACGCGTTCAGTCATCTCTAAAGGATCAAGCTTGGCTGCATGATGTCCTAATGCTCTGAAATCATTAATTAAACTGGCTACCTGATATTGCTGACTGTCAGCTGACTGAACAATCGTTGTTGTTCTTTTGTTAGCATTCTGCAAAAAGTGCTCACGAATATCTCTATGTGATATATCCTTAGCGGCTCCATTAACTTTAGGCAAGGAACTAAATATAGTTTTCCAATCATCTGGAACTGAATTAGGATCAGCAAGATAATCTTCATAAAGGCTATCGACATAAGCCATACTTCCACCAGACAAATAGGAAGAAGCCCATTCATTTTGCAGATCAGAACTGCTCATCATTCTCTCCAAAAACAGTTTACCCAAACATTCACGTCATACCACTTAAGGTAATAATATTTCTTTATGACGATGAAAATTTATTTCTGATAGCAATCAATATGCCTTTCAGAAATAAATTCCCACTTTCATAGAAATAATTGCATTCATTAACTGAATAGCAATGCTTCAGATATTAATCTGAGTAGCATTAAATTATATATCAAGTTTCTTGCGTTAACATTTGCGTACGAATTTTGGCAATCGCTTGCGATGGATTGAGTCCTTTCGGGCATACATTCGTGCAATTCATAATTGTGCGGCAACGAAATACACTGAAAGGATCTTGCAATTTATCCAAACGATGCTGTGTTGCTTTATCACGACTGTCTGCTAAAAAACGCCGTGCCTGTAATAAACCAGCAGGGCCTACAAACTTCTCCGGATTCCACCAGAACGAAGGGCATGAGCTAGTACAACATGCACATAAAATACACTCATAAAGACCATCTAACTGAGCTCTCTCTTCTGGTGACTGTAATCGCTCTTGTGCAGGAGCAACCTCATCATTTTGCAAATAAGGTTCTATACGCTCATATTGCTGATAAAATTGGGTCATATCAACAACTAAATCTCGTATTACTGGAAATCCTGGTAATGGACGAATCACTATTTTATCCGTCTTTAAATCCGAAACATGAGTAATACAAGCCAATCCATTAGTTCCGTTAATGTTCATGCCATCAGAACCGCAAACGCCTTCTCGACAAGAACGTCTATAGGTTATTGATGAATCCTGCTCTGCTTTCAAGCGTTCTAGCAAAGTGAGCAACATAGGATTGCTTTTTTCTGGTATCGCTAGCTCATAATCTTTCATGTAAGGCTTTGCATCCACCTCAGGATTATAACGGTAAATTGACAGGATCAGATTTCTAGTATCTGCCATAATATATCCTCTTTAGTAAACTCGTTCTTTCGGCTGCATTGGCTCGACGTGTTTGGGTGATGTATTTACAGGACGAAAATCAATTAGTTCACCCTCCTCAAAATACAAAGTATGTTTAATCCAATTAGCATCATCTCGCTTTGGAAAATCTTCGCGGCTATGAGCTCCTCGACTTTCAGTACGAGCAATCGCTGAATGCGCGGTAGCATAAGCTGTGGCCATTAAGTTATCCAACTCTAAAGCAGAAACACGGTCTGTATTAAATGTATGACTTTTATCTTCCAGTTTAGCATGTGCTAATCGATCACGCAGGGCTTGCAAGCGTTTTAAACCGGAAGCCATAACCTCACCGGTACGGAACACACCAAAATCTTCTTGCATTACACGCTGCATTTCATCACGAATGACTGCAAAATTTTCGCCATCCTTAGATTGTTCCCAGCGGTCATAACGAACCAGAGAAGCAGCAATATCATCATCACTGATATAAGACATTTCAGGTAACTGATGTGCTTGCCACAACTCTTCTACATGCAGACCAGCAGCACGTCCAAAAACAACTAAATCCAATAAAGAATTACCACCTAAACGATTAGCGCCGTGTACAGAAACACATGCACACTCACCTACAGCATAGAGACCTTCCTCAATATGCTCTTGACCATTAGTTTTGGTAATAACCTGACCATGCATATTGGTTGGTATTCCGCCCATACTATAGTGGCAGGTAGGTACAACAGGTATAGGTTCTATAATAGGATCTACGCCTGCAAATTTCATAGACAACTCGCGAATTCCAGGTAGACGTGACATGATAAGATCCGCACCCAAATGATCTAATTTAAGTTTCACATGATCTATTCCTTTGGGATCAAATCCTTTACCTGCACGAATTTCTAAAGCCATAGAACGAGCTACTACATCACGCGAAGCAAGATCTTTTGCGCGCGGGGCATAACGCTCCATAAAACGTTCGCCGTCTTTATTAATTAAATAACCGCCCTCGCCACGGCAGCCTTCGGTCACCAAAACACCAGCACCAGCTATTCCTGTTGGGTGAAACTGCCACATTTCCATGTCTTGTAATGGAATACCAGCTCTTAACGCCATTCCAAAACCATCGCCCGTATTAATAAAGGCATTAGTTGTCGATTGATAAATACGTCCGGCACCGCCTGTAGCAAGAATACAAACTCGAGTTTGAAAAAATACCACCTCCCCCGATTCCATATTCATCGCAGTAACGCCTGCGATACGGCCATGCGAATCTTTTACAAAATCAAGAGCATACCATTCACTAAACACATGTGTTTTTGCTTTTAAATTTTGCTGGTAAAGTGTATGCAATAACGCATGGCCTGTTCTATCAGCAGCTGCGCAAGTTCGAGCTGCTTGCTCGCCACCAAAGTTTTTTGATTGACCACCAAATTGTCGTTGGTAAATTCTACCATTCTCCATGCGCGAAAAAGGTAATCCCATATGCTCTAATTCATAAACCGCTTCAGGCCCTGTCTTACACAAATATTCGATACAATCTTGATCCCCAATGTAATCCGCTCCTTTCACCGTATCATACATGTGCCAGCGCCAATCATCAGGGTGAGCATTGCCCAGCGCTGTTGTAATTCCTCCCTGAGCAGAAACAGTATGAGAACGAGTTGGAAATACTTTAGATAATAGCGCGACCTTTAATCCTGAATTAGCTAACTGTAGTGCTGCACGCATTCCAGCACCACCAGCACCAATAATTACTGCATCAAATTTATTACGTGGAATTGCCATGCTTATTGTCCCCAAACGATCATTAAGCCCCAAATAAACTGACTCAGGAGCCATAAAACAACTAGCAACTGTACTGATAAACGTATAACAGTACAGTTGATATAGTCTGTAGTTACTGTCCAAATACCTATCCAGGCATGAAGTGTAAGTGCAAATAATCCAATTGCTGTAGCTATTTGGAATACAGGGTTAGCAAATAAAGCATGCCATTGTTCAAAATTCAAACCTGGATGCAAAAACAAAAAACCAAATAGAAAGATAGCGTATACTGCAAAATATACTGCAGTTACTCTCTGAATTAACCAATCTTTTAACCCATTGCCTGTTAAACTGGTGACATTATTTACCATATCCAGATTCCTAGAAAAATTGTCAAAATAACAGAAAGAACTATAACTAAAATAGCACTACGTCGCCCGGAACTCAGATGCTCCCCATACCCCATATCCATTAGAATGTGTCTAATTCCTGCTAACACATGGTAGATTAAAGCAGCACTAAAAACCCATAAACCTAATTTATAATAAGGGCTCGTGAGCATAGACTTTGTCTGTATAAATAAATCTTCTGAATGAAGAGATTTACCTAAAATGAATAACATCAGGGGCAATAATAGAAATAATGCAATCCCTGAAATCCTATGCAATATAGAAGCAATAGCCATAGGAGGAAATTTTAAACTGCTTAAATCAAGATTAACTGGTCTTTTCTTGTTCACTATTAAGTTCTTCCTCTTAAGAAAATGTGTTAAATATAGCACCATCCACAATACAATTCGAATAAATTTATTCCATCATTGTTTTTGACAGACATTAAATCAAATTGCTGTTTTAATGTACTTTTTTTCTAAAAAAACAAGATTTTAGACAACTATAGTACAACCTGGAACAACTAAATTTCAATACATGCTCGCGAAGTATAGCACTCTGTTTTTATCACGCAAAGTTCAGTCTACAAGGAAAATTCATCCTCTTCTGGTCAATTGATAAAACCAGTACTATCATTAAATAAAATGAACAACAAGAGATCGATATGCTCGTAAAAAGGCCCATATATAATCAACAGTTACACTGTGTAGCCTTTGAAATTTTATCGCAGCAAAAGATACAGCCCAATGATGAGATCGCTCATTGTCTCTTCGAATTAATTCATAATTCAGATACTGAACTACCTCTATTTATTCCCTTTTCTTTAAAAGATATTTTAGAAAAAATGGAGCCCCCAATAACTAATCCAATCATTTTAAAATTACCCGCAGAAGAGATAGAATCTATTTATCCCTTGGCCGAATTACAAGAATCTTTATTTTCTATAGCGCTCTTGGTCAGTACCCCTCAACAATTGGCCTGGTTAAATTTTGCCGAATATATAGCCTTAACAGAGCAGTTAATGAATGGCTCAGATGTTACTAAAGTGGTTCGCTATTCCAAGGCTCAAAACCGTAAAGTTATCGCTTATAACCTCAATAAACCCATTAGCTTTGATAAGTGTAAAGCCATGACAATGGATTATTACTGTGGTGACTTTTTATTTAAGCCAACTGACAAAGGCTCAACCGATATCGCGGCAAATAAATTAAATGCATTACAGCTAATTGAAACATTGCAAAAAGATGATTGTAACTTTAGTGAGATTACAGACATCATCCAAACAGATCCTCTGCTTAGCTTTCAACTACTTAAAATCGCAAACTCTGTCTTATTTTCCAGTGGGCAAAAAATAGTATCGATTGATCAAGCGGTCGTCCGACTTGGTATGATTAATTTAAAAAATTGGATCATGCTCTTATCAATGAAAAATATTACAGATAAACCAGTAGAAATATTAGAATCAGGGCTAATTAGAGCCCATATGGCGGAACAGTTAACTAAATCCAGCAAAGATATTGCAAGCCAAAGTGCTTATACAGCGGGACTACTCTCTATATTAGACTGTTTAATAGATAGACCAATGAGTGAACTAATTAATCAAATTACTCTAGCAGACGAAATTCAAAATGCACTACTACATCACACGGGACCTCTGGGTGAACTGCTTGCGCTTGTAGTTGCCTATGAAGAGGGGCATTGGGAAAATATACCAGCCCCCTATTTTAGGGGGCAAGACTTGAGTAAACTATATATAGATAGTCTAGATTTTGTAGCGAAAACGATGCACAGTTAAAATTAGAGGAGTTACCGTTTAATCCCAGCAGAAGGCGAACCGTGTGATATTTTATAAGTATCGCGAGGTGCTTCTGGAGGATATCCGTATTTGTCTGCCATTCGTTTCACATTGGCCAAATAACGCTCACCCCATTCTCCTGGTTCAAAATTGGTAACCACCACGTTGTAGCTTAAATTAATGATAGATTCAAAAGCCTTTCTTTGAGGTAATTCATGTCCGCCAAAAGCGACTTGAACTTCTGTTTCTGTACTAATTCCTCCAGACTTGAGCCGAGAGATAAGAAGGTCAATCATTTTTTCTATGGTATAGTACAGCTTGCACATAGACATACCAGCACTCATCATATCCTGACTTTTTGAAGTAGATAGCTTATAACCTGAATCAAAAATATTATAAACAAACTCCTTCTCATTAGTTCCAGGAATTGTTTCTGGTTCAATAATGATTGGAGGAGAAATTCTCTCTATGTGAGGGGATGAAATATAAAGATGAAAATCAGCCCAATGCCACCATATCTGATAAACCCGTTCAACCAATGTAATAGGATTATTTAGATCTTCTTCCATCATCGCTTTGCGAACATCAAGAGAGGTTTCTTGGATATCAGGTTTTTCTATATTCGTTGAGTCAGCCATTTGTCTACCCAAATATTAAGGGGATATTTGCTATATTAGCCCAATTTTAATAGATGAGCACGAGAGATAAAGCGTTTAAAGGTAAAGAACTTGTAAAAATAGGTCTATAGGGAAACAATTAGTACCCAAGGAGTTCACAAATCGAATTTTATACTAAAATATCGACTTGAATTATTTTCATGAAATTATTTTTGAGCGAAAGTAAACTCTAGACCACGGCCGTGCAAAGTTATAACACTCGTAACGGTTCACAGCCCATCATCTCGAGAAGTTTACGACGAGGGATCGTGAACGCTGACTTATACTCGTCAAATAGGAAGATATTGATAATATTCAGGAGGTTGAATACGGCATTTAAAGCAAGTGCTTTGACAATTTGCTTTATCCTGGCACTTTTGTATCGTTCCTTTACGTACCCATAGATCAAGCATGGGTTGTAATGCGGAAAGATCTAAATGAAATTCACGTGTTAATTGCTGAGTACTCACCACACCTTCACGACGAATGAAATCACGTATTTGTAACAGCACGTTGTCTCCTCCAGATCTGTCCGCCATAATAAAATAGCGTCACAACGCCGATTAAAACCAGCAATATACTAGTTATCACAATAAGGCTATGCTGAGAGCTCTCTAACCATTTTGCAACTTGATAAAAAATTACGGCCACAGTGTAAGCAATGATTAAAGACCAAATAACCGAGGTCCACATCAATCGTTTATTTGCTTCTTGACGAATTACTGCCATGGTAGAAACACACGGAATATAAAGAAGAACAAAGAGCAAATAGGCAAAGGCTCCAATTTTTCCATCAAATCGCTGGAACATAATGCCATAAACGGACTGAGATAACTGTCCGTCATCGGCACTAGCCACTACCGGATTCAACAAAGCGGCACCTAATTGCGATAAATTATTAGGAATGGACCATAATGCGTCGTGAATACCGCCCCAAAAATCAAAATGAGCTGCAGCCACCTCACCTATATGTCCCACTTGCGCATAAAGAGAATTTAACGTCCCAACAACGACTTCTTTAGCGAGCATTCCTGTTAATAACCCGACAGTAGCAGGCCAATTATCTTGATGAATTCCCATTGGAGCAAATAAGGGAGTTATCCATTGGCCAATAATAGAGAGTAATGACTGGGAACTCGCCTCGCCAGAATTAATACCACCGTCTAAAGTAATTGCATTCAATCCACCTAAAATAACGCAAATGGGAATAATTAATTTCCCAGCACGCAAAACAAAAAACTTCAAACGGAATGACATTTCTTTAAACAAACGCCTCACTGCTGGTTTATGATAGGCGGGTAGCTCTAAGATTAGAGGAGAGGCGTGTCCTTTTAATGTAGTCTTACGCAAAATAAAGCCTGTTAAAACAGCCATCAAAATACCTATAAGGTATAAAGAAAACACTACATTTTGACCGCCATTAGGGAAAAAAGCGGCTACAAACACTGCATAAATCGCCAAACGAGCACTACAGGACATAAAAGGACTCATCATCACAGTCAACAAACGATCGCGCTCAGAATCAAGAGTCCGAGCAGCCATAATTGCGGGCACATTACACCCAAAACCAACAATCATCGGCACAAATGATTTTCCAGGTAATCCCATAGCACGCATTGCTTTATCAACAACAAAAGCGGCTCTTGCCATATAACCCGATGTTTCTAATAAAGATAAAAAGAAAAACATCGCTGCAATCACAGGAATAAACGTCAAGGTCGTATTAATGCCTTTTCCAACCCCATTAGCAATGATAGCAATCAACCAATGAGGAGCATACCATTGTTGTAACAACCAAGCACTTCCTTTCACAAAAATAGTATCTGTACTGATATCAAAGAAATCTTGAAATGCGCCACCTATATTAATCGCAAATAGAAACATCAAATACATCATAGCGAAAAAAATGGGTAAAGCCCAAAAACGGTGTAACACTATCCTGTCTAATTTCGCGGTAAAATGTTCGCTCGCATCGCTACCTTTTTTCTGTACAAAAGAAACTATTTCATGAACTTTTCGATAACGGGCATCCGCTAATGCAACATCAAGCTCCAAAGCAGCTTCAGAACATTGGGTTAAATCAATTTTTGTAGCCTCATCAGTTACAAGCGAATCGCCCTCAGCAAGTCTACGTGAATAATAATAAGCAAGAGCTGGGTTATATCCTTTATTAATTAATTGCTCCTCCAACCTGTTCAGCTCCTCTTGAACGGGTTGTGTCAAAGATAAAGTTATAGGCAATACAACTTGAGGCAGTTGCATTAAAGCGTTCTGTAGCGTAGTAATGCCAATGTTTTTATGTGCCTGAATTGGGATAACAGGACAACCTAACTGTTGTTCCAATGCTTGAACATTAATAGAAATACCGCGTTGTTCGGCAATATCCATCATATTGAGTGCCACTACAACGGGCTTCCCTAATTCTAAAATTTGGGTGGTTAAATATAAATGTCGCTCTAAATGGCATGCATCGATAACGTTGATAATACCATTAGACTCCATAGTGACTATGGACTGGGCTGCGATTTGCTCATCCTGGCTTAAGCCTTCCGCATTGGCGACTAATGAATAGACACCGGGTAAATCGGTGATCTCTATAACTTGTTTATCCAGATTTAATTGTCCAGTTTTCTTTTCAACAGTGACTCCTGGCCAATTTCCTACTCGTTGGTTATCGCCTGTTAGCGCATTAAACAGAGTGGTCTTACCGCAATTAGGATTTCCTATTAAAACGATGTGAGTCATAGGCGCTCCAGTACTAATTGGTTCGCTTCTTCTTTGCGCAAGGTTAAGGAAGTACCTCTAACCTCAATTTGAACAGGACAGCCTAAAGGGGCTACTCGGATTACAGAAAACTCTACACCACGAGTAACTCCAAGAGACAAAAGCCTACGCCTATACTGCGACTCAGTTGTTCCAAAATCAACCAATCGCACTCTATCACCTTGCACTAATTCACTAATTTGCATGATGGAACAACACTCTATAATCGATAAATTAATTCTACCATAAATGCTATCGAGAATCATTCTCAATTAAGTAAAAAAATAATCATTTTTCTACCTCCTTAAGCTTCTACTCTATTAGCCCATCCGTTTTATATCCTTTCCTATCGCCCTCATTATATAACAATGCTCATTAGCACAATCTATCTATTATCTCAAAAACCATAAATTAACGTCAGTTGCGTATAAGGAACTCAGATTTTATCATGTCCGTTCGGCCTGAGGAGGGCTTTAGCCCGTCTCGAAGATTTGGCACTGTACCAAAAACCCTTCGAGACGTCGCTCAAGCGACTCCTCAGGACGAATGGAGCGAAATGGAGACTGAGCTAATAAACTTCTTATCCGAAACTCACGTTAAATTAATGCCGATCAGGAGCAAATAATTACAGTATATTCTTGGTTATTCGCCGCGGATGGCGGCTAAGATAATCTACCGATTGCATCTCATTTAAACGACTCAAGGTACGCTTAAACGTCTCTTTCATTTCTCCTATGATATAGAGCTCCTCCGCAGGAACTTCAGCCGAGATAATGACATTAATTCCACGATCATACATGACATCAATGAAGTGAATAAACATAATGGTTTGTGCCGTATGATTCTCTGTTAAACTAGGAATGCCGCTAATAAATACATTATCAAATTTATCCGCTATTTCTAAATAATCTAATTGGCTTCGTGGCAAATTACATAAAACATCAAAGGAAAACCAAATGGATTTCTCGTCGCTTTGTAAGTATGGGACATCCCGATTTTGCACAGTGATATAGCCATTTTTTTTGATGTCGCGCGCTAACGAAAGAAACTGCTCTTGCATTTTTTTTTCAGTTAGCTCATTTAAAGGATATAAATAGGCCTCTAATAAAGGCTCTCTTCCTAAGCGATAATCTCTATTTTCATTTAAGAAAAATACATCACAGTTCTTTTTTATCAGCTCAATAGCGGGTATAAATCGAGCGCGTTGTACCCCATTTAAATACAGATCATCAGGCTTAGTATTTGAAGAAATAACTAAAATAACGCCTTGAGCATGTAAGGCCTGTAACAGCTCAGCCAAAATCATTGCATAAGCGACATCATGAACTAAAAATTCATCAAAACACAACAGGCGGATGGATTTTGCAATTTCTTTGGCAACCTGGCGCAAAGGATCTTTTTGTCCTTGTAGTCGCCTTAATTGAACGTCAATCTGTTGCATAAAATGATGAAAATGGAAGCGTGCTTTTTTCTCTTCGTTCACATGTTCATAGAACAAATCAACTAAATAAGTTTTACCTACTCCTACGGGACCATATATGTAAAGTCCTTTAATTGAATTATTTCGCCACCAATGCCACCAAGAAGACTCGGATTGACTGAGTTCATTAGCCAATCGTTGCATATACGTCAAGAGTTCTCTTTGTAAAGGATCATTATCAATTTCACCTCGCTGCACAATAGCTTCATACTGCTCTATCAAACTCATAACGAAAAAACCTGAGACTGAATGTATTCAATAAGTTTAGTTTTAAGTTCTATCAACTTTCCATGAAAAAAATGACCTGTATCAGCAAACTCAATGACGGGTATTTCGGGAGAAGCCTGTTGGGCATAATTCATTACTAAAGAGTAAGGTACTACCTCATCAGCATCGCCTTGAATGATTAACCATGGTGTCGGTTGAGGATTATATTCTGTATAGTCATAATGATGTACTGGTGGAGCAATGGTAATTAACAAGATAGAGTCTAATTGAGCCGCAGCACGATAAGCAACGTAAGAGCCGAAAGAAAAGCCAGCGAATAGTAACTTCGAATCAGGTTGTTCCTTTTGCCATGATGTGGCTAAAGCGATCATATCCTCGCTTTCACCAATCCCACCATTATAAATTCCTTCAGATTGCCCCACACCACGAAAATTAAACCGCAATGAAGGGATACCTAATTCTTTAAAAACACGCACTAAGGTGGTAACTACTTTATTATTCATAGTTCCTCCCTGTAAAGAATGGGGATGGCCAATGAAGGCAACAAACTTATCTTTTATCTGCTCCGGGACTGTTAGTACTGCTTCTAATTGGCCGGCCAAACCTTGCAGCAGCAGGGGATGCTCACCTGGAGTAGTTATTTTTTCAATAAATCCCATAAGAAACCTGTTATGATAACAAACCTGAATAATAACTCAGATTGTCTGTTGATATAAAGGTCAATAAAAATGAATGAAGAAATAACATCTCAACAAACAAAAACGAAACGTTTTATTCTTCTTGTAGGGATACCGGCGGCTCTTGGACTATTCGCAATGATTATTTATCTTATGAGCGGTCGTTATGTTGAAACAGAAGATGCTTATGTAAAAGCAGACAAAGTTCCCATTAGCTCCCAGGTTTCTGGAGTGGTTAAAGAGGTTTTGGTTAAAGAAAATCAAACGGTTACTAAAGGTCAAATATTATTTCGCATTGATCCCCAACCCTTTCAAGTAGCATTGGCTAAAGCTGAATCGCAACTCGCACAAGCCAAAATAAATATTTTAGCCCTTAAGTCCAGTTATCGTGAAAAACAAGCAGAAATTGCTTTAGCTAAAACAAAGTATGACTTTTCCTTGCGTAATAAAAAACGCCAAGCCGATCTTGCCGCAAAACATTTTACCTCCATGTCTAGCCTTGATGATGCGCAAGAGGGTGCTGAAATCGCTGCTCAACAATTAGTGACTGCAGGCCATGATTTACAGCGTTTAGCTGATTCGCTTGCAGGAAGTGTGGACGAACCCGTTGAAAAACATCCTACTTATTTAGCAGCAAAGGCTGAATTGGATCAAGCAAAATTGGATCTCATCCATACGGAAGTAAAAGCCTCCATGACAGGTTCTATCAGTGCCCCCCCCAAAACTGGGTCAATATGTTACTACGGGCTTCATCACCATGACCCTGGTAGCCAACCAACGCCCATGGATTGAAGCTAATTTTCCTGAAAAAGATTTGACTAACATTCACATGGGACAAAATGTAACTGTAACTATTGATGTGTACCCTGGGAAAAAGTGGCGAGGAATAGTCGAGAGCATCAGTCCAGCAACAGGTTCAGAGTTTTCAATTATACCGGCGCAAAATGCCACGGGTAATTGGGTCAAAGTGGCTCAACGCATAGCCGTCAAAATTAAATTACTTCCAGCGCCAGACAATCCACTACTTCGATCTGGGTTAAGTTCTTGGGTAAAAATTGATACTAAACTAGGGAATGACGCAGTGTTAAAAGCATCTTAAGAAGAGTACTATGTTAGAAAGCAAGGCGATGACTGATACCACACGAAGGATTTTTATTACGCTTTCAGTAATGTTGGCGACCATTATGCAAGCACTGGACACCACCATAGCCAACGTAGCATTACCTTACATGCAAGGAGGAATGGGAGCGACTCAAGAACAAATTTCATGGGTGCTTACTTCGTATATTGTTGCTGCAGCCATTTTTACGCCCATGACCGGATTTTTGGGGAGTCGTTTTGGTCGAAAGCGCATGTTCATTTGGTCTGTAATAGGATTCACTATTGCTTCTATGCTTTGTGGTGCAGCACAAAGCTTGCCACAAATTGTTCTCTTTCGATTACTGCAAGGTATTTTTGGAGCAAGTCTTGTTCCACTATCACAATCAGTATTACTCGATACTTATCCTCCTCAACAACATGGATCTGCCATGGCAATTTGGGGTATGGGGGTCATGGTAGGCCCAATTTTAGGACCTTCTTTGGGAGGATGGTTAACAGAATATTATAGCTGGCGTTGGGTATTCTATATTAATCTACCTTTAGGTTTATTAGCTTGGGTGGGATTAGCCAGTTTTCTCGAAGAAAATGCACTAGAACATGAACGGTATTTTGATTTATTAGGTTTTACTTTTTTAAGTATAGCTATTGGTTCCTTACAATTGTTCCTAGACAGAGGAGAGTCGCTGGATTGGTTCAATAGCAATGAAATTATCATAGAAGGCATCCTAGTGGTCTTGTGCCTTTATTTATTCATTTGCCACATACTCACTACAAAACAACCATTTCTTGATCCTGATATGTTTAAAGACCGTAATTTTAGTGTTGGTCTTATTTTTATTTTCATCATAGGTATTATCCTTTTAGCTACCATGGCTTTACTACCACCGTTTTTACAAGGTTTAATGGGTTATCCCGTAATTGATATAGGTTTAGTACTAGCACCAAGGGGTATAGGCACTATGGTTGCTATGATGATGGTAGGAAAGTTATCGGGTAAAGTAGATACTCGTTACCAAATTTTCTTTGGTATAGTACTAACTAGCTATTCTTTGTGGTTAATGACTCTATTTAATACAGATATTAGTAGTTTTGACATCATCTATACGGGAATAATTCAGGGCTTGGGTCTAGGTTTTATTTTTGTCCCCTTATCTACATTAACTTTTGCCACTTTACCGGCACAATATCGTAACGATGGCACCCCTTTATTTAGTTTGCTGAGAAATATCGGAAGTAGTATAGGCATCTCTGTGGTCATGGCTAAGCTATCACAAAATTTACAAGCAAACCATGCCGCTTTCTCCACGTTTATTACGCCATTTAATTTAAATTTACGGCAAGCAGCCGAATCTGGAGCAATGAATATCAATTCAATTTCAGGGATCGTTTTTATTAATGCTGAAGTGACACGTCAAGCGACTATCCTGGCTTATTTACAAGATTTTCGTTTCATGATGTGGTTAGTGATCGCCGCACTCCCCCTGCTTTTATTCCTAAAATCCCCTAGTAAAACAGCACATGGAGCAGCAGTTCCCACTACAATAGCAGAATTTGAATAAACATCTGCTTATTAAATCATCAAAATAGTTGCATACCTGCAATCAATAAATTGTCATCATAATCTATTCACCTTAATCCCATTTAATTATATGATTCCTCATAGAGTTCGTACCTAACCAGCGATGATGAGGTATGAAGTCTAAATTCGCGCTGACCTAATTTAAGGCAGTGACCTTATTCAAATATTTAGGAGGACTTGATCCATGAGACAGGTACCCGTAGTACACGTTACACTCTTGATTTCCTTTCCATTTCTCCACCAAAGGAGAGCCGCATGAAAATCCAAGATTTCAAAAGAAAAAAACAAGAGCATCATAAAATCTCCATGATCACTTGTTATGACTACCCATCAGCGCGTATTGTTGCTGAATCCAATATTGATTGTGTACTGGTAGGCGACTCCGTAGCAATGGCTGTTCATGGCCATGATACCACCATTATGGCGACTATAGAGATGATGGTTCTTCATACTCAAGCCGTCGCTCGAGGATTAGACAAGCAATTTCTCATCAGCGATCTTCCTTTTTTAAGCCATAAAAGCTCACTGTCTCATACAGTGGAGCAAGTTAAAAGTTTGCTACAAGCTGGAGCTCATGCAGTCAAAATAGAGGGGGCAGATGCAGATACCTGTCAGACCATTGCACATCTGGTTCACGCTGGCGTACCCGTCATGGGACATATTGGTTTAACACCGCAATCCATTCATCAATTAGGTGGTTATAAAGTACAAGGAAAAAACCAGGAACAAGCGGATACCTTATTGCAACAGGCGTTTGATTTGGAGCAAGCAGGTTGCTTTGCTCTTGTCATTGAGTGTGTTCCTCAACCGCTGGCTAAAACCATTACTAATTCATTAACTATTCCTACCATAGGAATTGGAGCCGGCTCAGATACAGATGGCCAAGTACTTGTTTGGCACGATATGTTGGGTTTGCAAACTTCATTTAATCCTAAGTTTGTTAAAAAATATGCTCATGCCAAAGATATTTTTGTTGATGCGCTCAATACCTACGTACAACAAGTACAACAAGTTAATTTCCCCACAGCTGAATATGCTTTTTAAAAAGAGATACTGATGCAAATTATTTCTAATCTTAACGACTGGATAAGCTTACGTAAAAGCTTATCCAAAGATATTACTTTAGGCTTTGTGCCCACCATGGGTAACTTACATGCGGGTCATGCTTCTTTATTTTTAGCCAGTAGCACAGAGAATCACTACACCATTTCCAGTTTATTTATTAATCCAACACAATTTAATAAGTTAGATGATTTTACTCACTATCCCCGCACTTTAGAAGCAGATATAGATCTTATGGCTAATTCCGGAGTCAATTTTTGTCTATTACCCACTGAACAAGAGATGTACGCGGATGGATATAATTATCAAATTCAAGAAAACAAACTCTGTCAGTTGATGGAAGGAAAACATCGACCAGGGCATTTTAACGGGGTACTCACTGTAGTCATGAAATTATTGCAGTTAACTCGGCCACATAAAGCTTATTTTGGTGAAAAGGATTATCAACAATATTTGTTAATTCAAGAAATGGTTAACGCTTTTTTTATGGATGTAGAAATAAAACCTTGTCCAACCATAAGAGAACCAAGTGGATTAGCCTATAGCTCACGAAATAACAGACTTAATCAAGAACAGAAAATTGTTGCAAATCAATTTGCGAATGTATTTCATCAGTATGATAAATCTTGTGAGCGAATAGCTGAAGAACTAACTGCCTTAGGTATCACGGCGGAATATGTTGAAGAACATCAAAATAGACGATTTGCTGCCGTTGTAATCGGTGATATTCGTTTAATTGATAATTATTCTGTGAAATAACAATTCATGCAACAATTGTAGTCTGGTTGCTTGCAACCGGGCTACGCCTACTACAACGACATGACCTATCACATCTTATTATTTTATTCCTATAATATTATTAAAGGTTGTTGCTATTTTACTTTCTTCTTCGATACGCGCAGAATGAACTAATAACAGCCTATTGAACATTTTATTCGGGATGAATACGATGCAAACAAATTGGTACGTGATTACTGGTGCACCCTCGTCTGGCAAAACTACCTTAATTAACCAATTAGCCGCAGCAGGTTATGTTATTGCTCCTGAAGTAGCAAGAGAATATATTGAAAAACTGTTAGCCAATAATTATACCCTAGAAGATCTACACCACTATAATCGTCAGTTACAAAGAGGGATTTTAGCCAATGTTTTAAAACGAGAAAGACGTTTGCAAAGAAATCAACTCATCTTTTTTGATAGAGGAGCAACCGACAGTCTAGGCTACTTTCACTATTACCACTTGAACACTTCTCAGATAACTCATGCGTGTCAGCATATTCAATATAAGAAAATCTTTTACTGTCATCAACTACCCATAGTCTACGATACCGTCCGAGTTGAAGACCAAATCAGTGCAAAAAAAATAGGTGAGCTAATTTATGAGGCTTACGCTAGTCACGGCTACCAACTGATTGAACTTCCTG
>DAIAOV010000002.1:71064-83960 GCA_027437055.1 Legionella sp.
TAAAAATTATAATCGAGCATATAGAAGCGGATTTAGATTTGACCGTGATGCCTTAAACTGTCTTGCATAAACGTGTCGATACTCGCGGACGTTCCCGAAGAAGCTCGTGCTATTTTAGGTATCCGTTCAGGCAATGGTGTCAACTTAAGGTGTAGAGGTCGGACCCATTGGCCCGACAAATGTTCTCTTTATGGGCATGATGCCCCCTTAAAGTGTACCAATTGATGTCGGGCAATGTGTTGTCCGACATTCTATGAATGTACTCAATAAAGCACTGAGACTTAGAGTAACTCGGGAATAGCTTGGCCTGTAGCTCCCACAACCGCTGTATCTGTCTGATGTAATGGATGCAGACTGCTTGTGACTAAAGTAGATTGCGCAGGAATTCCCGCCCATTCTGTATTAGCAGGAAGACGTTCACCTTTCATTAATAAAGAAAGATCACCTAAAGTAGAGTTTTCTTCCATCAAGGTATTGTAAAGAACTATAGATGCTACCCCAACGTTACATCCGGAACTAATCACAACATTGGATACTTTAAATATTCGGTCCTCATATAAATGTGTTTGCACGGTCACATCAGAATTCAGACAGACATCATCACCAATACTAATTAAATCAAACTCTGAAAATGAAACGGTGTCAGTATAAACACGTTTACCAACTTTGCACCCCAACCAGCGAGGGACTAAAAAGGCATAAGGAGTTCCCAATGCTAATTCAACAAAATAGGAACACATGAAGTAATTGAATGAATACTCGACTATATCATTTTTCCATATGAATATATCCCAAATAGGCTTAGTCAAAGGTTTCAAACGCCCCAAAAGTATCCATTTTAATCCTACTAGCACCCCTATAAGTCCAAGAGCACTAAACAATTCAGTCACAGGTAAGACCAATCCCGTAATAAACCATGAAGTGCGGGCCAGCATAAAATTCATTACGACGATTAAATTAAATAGGATCACCAGCGAAAACATAGTAGGAAGGATAATCCTGAAAAACTCTATTGCTAATCGAGTACAATAAAGTTTCTTTGATGGGTTATATGTTTCTTTATCAGAATACCCAACAAATAATTCACGTTTTGGTAAAAACACGGCAGGAGAACCAAGCCAAGCAGTATTAGCCTCAGCAGATTGATTGCCTTCAGGAGGAATTGAGAGAGTGCCCAGCAATCCCCCATCACCAATCTTTTTATCTCCTGGTAGGACGCTAAAGTTACCAAGGAATCCTTTTTCGCCCACAGTCACGGGCGCATAGGTAATGGAATCGTTATAGACCTTAGGCCATGCCATAGCAACAGCGCTAGCAGAAAAGCCACCATCTTTAATAGTCACTAAATCTGGAATGATATGAGGTGATTCTCCCATTTCTACTCGCTTACCAAGTTTTGCTCCGAGTAAACGCATAAACATAGGCATATAAAGAGAATCAGACAGAATGAATACTTCACCTTCATCAAGCATTCTCGCAATAAACCAATAGCGAAAATAATATAAACTTCTGATTGGGTACCGTCCTGGTTTTACCTTATCTAGGATTATTTTTTTACAAATAATGATGGAAAGATAGTGTAGCCCTAAAAATAAAATGGTACCAGCAGGAATAGCAAATAATACTGTTGTTAAATAATTACCCTGTTCATAGTAATAGAGAATAAGAGAAACACTTGGTAAAAAACATAAAGTATACATGATCATCAAAAACTCTATGCCCAAATAATGCAAAATGCCAAAACAGGTATTTTCCAGCGCAGAAGGCTCTTCTACCTCTACTTTTTGTCTCGTTATGTGATCTGGAGGAAGAACACTAGGAACAGCCGGGGAGCCAGCATAATAACAGCCCTTAGGAATTAAGACTTGATCAGGGAGCATAGACATTTCTTCTAGCACCACATTGTCCTCTACCTGAGTATTAATCCCAATGACTGAGCGAGAACCAATGTAAGAATTGGCTCCAAGATCGATAGAACCTATTTTAAGCCAACCATCTTCTATCTTGTACCCATTTAATTTTACGTCCATGCCTATGGAGCAATTATCGCCTATAGTCAATAAATCAGGAACTCCAATTAGCATAGTTCCTATATGACTATTTTTTCCTACTTTAGCTCCCAACAAGCGATAATAGATCCGATTGAGTGGGGTCCCGGGCAAATATTTATTCAAATATAAAGTTCTTAATAGTTGATGAACCAGCCACCAGCGAAAATAAAACCATCCCCAAAGTGGATATTGGCCTGGCCTCACTCTTCCCAACAATATCCATTTCAAACCAACAGGAACCGCCACAGAAATGATCGGAAGGAACAAAAACAATGCAAAGAGTCCTATCTGCCCTTCCCGCGAAACCAAAGAAAACTCTGCCGAATTCAATGTATAAAGTAGCGCAACAGCTAATAACTGCCATGTACTTAAAGCATACTGTAACAAAATACCAAATAATTGAGCAAAACCACATAAATAATATTTCCACTGAGGCGCTCTATATTTTTCCCTAGGAACACTCTCTTCATTACCCAGGTTTGTATTAACATCAGAGTACTTTTTTGCAAGCTGACTAATAGTAGGATTTTTATATAAATCTAAAATAGATACATTCTTTAGTTTAGGAATCTGGCGTAAATTAGAAATAACTTTAGCTGCAAGTAATGAATGTCCGCCTAAATCGTAAAAGAAATCAGCATCAATTGAAACCTCAAAACACTCTAAAATCTTTTCCCAGACAGCGGCAATTTCTTTTTCTAAATCGGTAGTTGGCGCTTGGTAGGGTCTGTTTGTTTTAACCTGTGTTGGTTTAGGCAGCTCTTTTCTATTTATTTTACCACTAGCGAGTAAAGGAAAGGTATCCAATATCTCCACTGCACTAGGAATCATGTAATCAGGTAAATTATTACGTAAATAAGCCTTAAATTGATCTAAATCAAAGTGTTGATTCTTATCTATTGTCAGATAAGCAACTAAAGCAGGTTGGTCTAGTGTTTGCAGCACGACTGCTGCTTGAGTGACTCCTGAAAACCTCATCATGACAGTTTCAATTTCATTTAGTTCAATACGAAATCCACGCAACTTAATTTGATCATCAACACGACCAGCAAAATGAAGATTGCCATGAGCATCTTGTGACGCTAAATCCCCAGTTTTATACCAACGTTGGCTTTGGTCCTTGGGATTTAAAACAAATTTTTCCTGTGTATTTTCTGGGCGATTTACATATCCACGGGCAACAGCAGGCCCACCGATACATAATTCACCTTCTTCACCCTTTTTAACTTCATTGAGATATTCATCAACGATGAATACTTCATAACCTGGCAATGGTTTACCTATAGTGACTTCTTTATCTGGATGACACTCTGCATAAGTAGCAATTACAGTGGCCTCTGTTGGACCGTATGTATTCATAATCTTAAGGCCAGGCCTGCTCCAACGTTTGACTAAATTGGCAGAGCATGTTTCACCCCCTAAAATCAATAAGCGTAAATTAGGAAGCTGACCTTCTAATGAGGATAACAAAGTAGGTACTGTAGAAAAAACACTGACTTGATGATGATTTAAAAATGAAATTAAACCAAGACCCGAACGAACTTCTTTCTCTGTACAAGCAATAAGAGCAGCACCATTAGCAAACGCCATCCATACTTCCTCCAAAGAAGCATCAAATGCTAATGAAAACCCCTGATATACTCTGTCTTTTTCTGACATGTCATAAAGCTTGCTGGCTACATTAACATAATGGCATATGTTTCTATGCGTTACTTCCACACCTTTAGGCTTACCAGTAGAACCGGATGTATAAATGACGTAACACAAATTATCTATATCGTTCGCCAACGGAACACTAGATAATTGCTGTGTAGGTAGGGATGAAATAGTAGTACCAAGCTCATCAAGAATAAAAGTTTGGGGCCAATTAAGGCTTTTTTGCTTATATTGATAAGATGAAGTCAATACTGCATCGAATGCCAAATCAGAAAAAATATAGTTAATGCGCTCATCAGGATAATCCGACTCTATCGGCACATAAGTAGCGCCAATTTTTAATACAGCCAAAATAGAAATGTAGCAATCAATGGAACGTTCCAAAAGAATGCCAACAATTCCTCCCTTACCAATATTTTTTGTTTGTAAATAGTAGGCTAATTGATTAGAACGATTCTCTAATTCTTGGTACGAAATAAAGGCGTTTTCACAAATTAATGCTATATTGTTTGGATGTTTTTTGACTGATTCTTCAAAAAAATGATGAAGTTGCATAGATTTATTACCGGTTAAAGCGCCCATATTAGTTTACTCCTACCAAGCCTCTATTTTTCTATAATAAAATGGTACATTGCCCATTTTTTAAAGAAATAAACAAATACGCATACCTAATTATAGCGTACTTAAAGACACTAGTAGAAGATTTATACAAGAAGAAAAAAGACAAACCACTACATCCAATAATGTTATTGGATGTAGTGGTTTGTTACCTTCAAGCAACAGTATGTCTCACATATTAATACTTGGCGGGGTTCTATTCAACTTTTTTGCCAAGTTCTTATAATTATTTTATTTTTGGTGGGACATAGTAATGGCAGCAGCAATTACCGCTGCTTTATGCTGTGGTAACGATTTATTAGAATATCTTAGCCATTCAGGATGGGCCTCAATTAGATTTGTAGTGAATACACCCCTTTGAAATTCCTCAGATTGAATCATCTCAAGATAAAAAGGTATTGTTGTTTTAACACCAAACATACGCATTTCATCCAAAGCACGTCGAGAGCGACGTAATACAGATGGCCAGTCCAATGCCCATACAGTTAATTTAGCGCATAGAGAATCATAATCAGGAGGGATATTATAACCAGTATAAATAGCACTATCAGTTCTCACTCCAGGCCCTCCGGGAGCATAATAGCGAGTAATACGGCCAAAACTAGGTAAAAAATCATTTTGAGGATCTTCTGCATTGATACGAAACTCTATAGCATAGCCATTACGAGTAATATCCTCTTGCTTCATAGTCAATCGTTCGCCTGCAGCAATCAATATTTGCTGCTGTACTATATCAATCCCAGTGATTTGTTCTGTAACAGGATGCTCGACTTGCAATCTGGTATTCATCTCTAGAAAATAGGGATTGTTATATTCATCTAGAATGAATTCAATTGTACCCGCATTTGTATACCCTACTCCCTGAGCAGCCTTTATAGCGTATTGATAAAGTTGTTCTCTTATCTCATTATCCAGACTGGGCGCCGGTGCAATTTCGACTAATTTTTGATGACGGCGTTGAATAGAACAATCACGCTCAAAAAGATGAAGAACAGTGCCAAAATGATCACCCAAAATTTGCACTTCTATATGACGAGGATTAGCTATATAACGCTCCATATAAACATGGGCATTACCAAATGATTTCTCTGCTTCAGATTGAACACGAGCAAATTGCTGTCTCACTTGACTGGCGTCATGACATAACCGAATCCCACGACCTCCACCACCAAAAGTAGCCTTGAGCATTACGGGATATTCTAGTTTTTTGGCGCAGGCCACAGCCTCCTCGGCTGTGTTGAGATTCCCATCACTCCCAGGAATAGTGGGAATACCAATTTTGCGCATTGCCTCTCTTGCAGCAATTTTGGATCCCATAGTGGCAATTACTGGAGATGATGGACCAATAAATACAATACCCGCCTTCTCACAAGCAGCAGCAAACTCAACATTTTCTGATAAAAAACCATAACCTGGATGTATGGCTTCACATCCATTGGCTTTGGCACACTCTATTATTTTTTTCCCGTTAAGATAAGCTTCAAGAGGTTTTTTACTTAAACAGTAGGCATAGGAGGCTCTTTTCACGTGAAGGGCGAACTGATCTGCTGTACTGTAAATGGCAACAGGGATAATACCCATTTCCTTGCACGCACGAACTATGCGCACAGCGATTTCGCCACGATTAGCTACTAGAATTTTCTCAAACATTTAATCCCTTATATCAACCTATTCTCGTGGTTAAGAGCCTATGACCAACCCAATAGAGTTTCCGAAAAAGTCTAACATCTTAAATTTTAAAAATTTCTTGTAAAAAGTTAGTCATAGCTTGCCATGATCTGTGTTCTGCTATTTGATTATACATGATCCCCAAATTAGTATCGTGTGCTTGAGGATTAGTAAAGCCATGCTGTACATGACCATACATATGCATTTGCCAATCTACTCCTGCCTCTGTCATTTCTTGGCAAAATGAATTCACTGCATCTGGGTTAACCATAGGATCGTCATATCCATGCAATGCTAAAACCTTAGCTTTAATTTTTTTAGTTTCGAGGTTGTCTGGTTTCCCTAACAATCCATGGAAACTTACAGCCCCCTTAATATCTGCACCCGAACGAGCTAAATCCAATGCACATAAACCACCAAAACAAAAACCAATCACCGCAACACGATTTTTATCCACCTCAGGTCTAGAAATAAGAGCATTGAATGCCGCATTTATCCTATCTCGCAACAAGGAACGATTACTGCCCAAGGGATTCATTAATGCTTCTTTTTCTTCAATCGTTGCGCCAAGACGACCATGGCCGTACATGTCTAATGCAAAACCAACATAACCCATTTTAGCAAGCAGATTTGCTTTTTGACATGCAAACTCATTCCGCCCACTCCAATCATGAACCACAATAACAGCAGGACGAGAGCTCTTGATTTCGTCGTCATAGGCTATAAACCCATGCAATTCCTGTTTCCCATCATGATAAATATAATTCGAATTATGCATAAAAGATTCCTATAAAGAAGTCGACGCACTAATTTAACCTGAATTAGGTATATGAATCTACTACAAAACAGTCCTGGATTAAATTAACCATAGCTTGTCCCTGAAAAGGTAAAGAGATGTTGAAATTATACGGGCCCTAGTTCCAAATAAAGCAGTTTGACATAAAAAAAATATTCTTTATATCGCACTTACATTATAGGTTTTTTATAAGAAAACACTAAAATTTTAGTCTAAACTAAAAATAAACTAGATTTTTTTGAAGCTCCCTGTAGTGAAGGAGACACAGAAGTCAGAACCCGAATGTACCCTGCCAGTACATGACGATTCAAACGCCAACACAACGAAACAACTCTCCACTACGGTAGGCTCTCAAAAAAAAGCTAATGTAAGGAATATCATCATGATGACTGAGTCAATCACTTATCTACGAGATTTTTTACACGCTCAATTATGTTATCAATTTTTCATTACTCCTATTCACTTACCTATAGAAAAAAAGTACAGAAACTTTGCAAAAATGGCCTGTGAGTTTATTGAAGGTAGGCGGAGTGAGGTAATTCATCAAGAATATCCACGTCATCATGTATTGCATCACTTTATACCTATTCATAAATCTAATGCTAAAAAAGTGCTTATTGCACATGGCTGGATATCTCGTGCTGCCTATATGGTTAGATTAATCAAGGCGTTGCATCAACAAGGTTATGAGGTTTATGCTGTTGATTTTCCTGCTCATGGTGAATCTAAAGGAATACAACTTCCTTGGCCTGATGCCGTTGCCATTTTAAGAGAAATCATGAATCAGCATGGTCCATTTTATGGAGTTGTAGGGCACTCTTTTGGCGGCTCAATGTTATTGAATGCGTTGAATTTGTCTGGACAGTGTCCGGAATGGAGATTAAATAATAAACCTGAACGAGCGGTGATGATTGCCTCCCCTACTCACATGCGCTATCCCGTAAACTGTATCGCCCGACGATTTAAGCTTAGCGGTCATGGCTATCTACAATTACGTCAATTAATTAGTCAGCAGGCTGAAATAGACCTGAATTTAATTCGCCTACGGCATTTTACTACTCAAACACCTGACACTCATTTTTTATGTATTCACGGTGAACAAGACAGCACCATAGATCCTAAGGAATCTGTTCTTTTTTGCAAACAATATAAAAACGCTAATTTATCTTTGTTGCCAGAAGCAGATCACGTTAGCGTATTGATGGATGAGCGAGTAGAAAAATTAGTCTGTGATTTCTTCGAGCTTGTTAATTAATTCAACTAATAGCGATTTAAGTAACAAGCTCTATAAGGATTAACTTTCTATATACTGACGTATTTTTTTCATGGCATTTTTTTCTAGCTGCCTTACCCTTTCAGCAGAAATACCATATTTTTCTGCTAAATCGTGTAAGGTTAACTTATCATCAGCCAACCATCGTTGCTGTAAAATATCCTGGCTACGTTCGTCAAGTTGCTCCATAGCAAACAACAACTTCTCACGTCCTTGGTCACCACTATCCTCCTGCTCTAATTGCAAGGCAGGATCGTCATTATTATTAAATAAATAACGTTCTGGAGCCTTAAAAGCATCCTCATGATCATCAATATCAGGAGCATCATAAGGGGAGTCTAAAGCATTTAAACGCTGCTCCATAATCAATACGTCTTCGCGACTTACGCCTAAGTCTTTAGCAACAGCATCCACCTCTTCATTACTAAACCAACCTAAACGGTTCTTCATTTGACGCAAATTAAAAAATAATTTACGTTGCGCTTTAGTCGTAGCCACTTTAACAATTCGCCAGTTGCGTAAAACGAACTCATGAATTTCTGCTTTAATCCAATGAACTGCGAAAGAAACAAGGCGAACTCCCATTTTCGGGTCGAAACGTTTTACTGCTTTCATCAAGCCAACGTTGCCTTCCTGAATTAAATCATTTAAAGGTAAGCCATAACCTAAATAACCCCGAGCTACACGCACAACATAACGTAAATGGGCAAGAACCAAATGCCTTGCTGCTTCAAGATCACCTTCAGAATGAAAGCGCTCCGCATAGGCAATTTCTTCTTCTAATGTGAGCATAGGGATTTGATTTACGCGATGAATATAAGAATCAAGACTACCAACCGGTAGATTCATTGCGATAAGCTGCAACTGTTGATTCATACTTCTTCCTCCAGTCATCAACAAAAAAAGAATAACTTAATATCTGTGTGTAGTGAACTACTGGACTCTTAATAGTGTTTTCAAAGTAGGTCAGGCCAATGATCCAGTCTACGCTACACAATAGATAATGTACCACTAAAACTATTTATATTATACATCAATTATAGGGCTCTATTAAAGCAAGTTGTCTTTTTACTGACAATCTGGCTCCTAGCCACCCCAGTATAATCGCAAATAATATCAGGAGCAAGATATGTCTTATTGACAACACTGATAACGGATAGTGCATTTGATAAGCAACTGCCAATTGATTAACAGCAACGCCTAAACTTAAAATAAAAATATTCACTAACAATACAGAAAGAATAGCTCCAGCCATGCCATACCAAACGCCAGTATATAAAAATGGCCTCAATATATAAGGGTCTGTTGCCCCAATTAATTTTAATATCTGAATCTCTTCATGTCGGTTATGAATGGCTAGGCGCAAGGTATTACCAATAATTAATACCACAGCTAAAGCTAATAAAGACATTAGCGCTTTTGCCAAGTTCGCGGCAAACCCCAAAATAAGATGCAACCGACTAATCCATTCCATATCCAGTTTAGCTTGCGTCACCTGAGGTAATACCTCTAAATGTCTAGTAAGCAAGTCCAGCTTTGCAGGAGAATCAATGGCTACAGCAGGAGCCACTTCAATAACAGCAGGTAACGGATTTTCAGGAAGATAACTCATAATGTCATGCATTCCTTCCTGCTGTGTTAATTCGGATAAACCTTCCGCTGCGGTTTTCAAAGAGGCTTGGCCAACACCATCAGTATCCCGTACTTTCTGTAAGAAAACTTTTTGCTCCACCTCAGTCAATCCAGGCTTTAAATAAAGAGAGATTTGCCCTCCTTGCTGCCATCCAGTAGTTAATTGCCCCATATTATAAGTAAATACCCAAAAAAGAGTGGGCAAAGCTAAAGTAATCGCAATAACGATGACGGTCATCATAGTAGCCACTGGTTTACGACATAATCCATTCAAACTAGAAGTCGCTGCCTGTAAATGATATGCCAATAACGATTGAGCTTTTTTTAACACATCCGTCCCCCTTTTAACATCACGATACGATGTTTCATACGTGCTATCAAAGCCAAATCATGTGTAGCAATTAGTATACTAACGCCAACATGATTAAACTGCTCAAAAAGAGACATTATTTCTGCAGCAAGTTTAGGATCGAGATTTCCAGTCGGCTCATCCGCCAATAATAAGGAGGGTTTATGTACTACCGCACGAGCAATACCTAATCTTTGTTGCTCTCCGCCAGATAAGTAGACGGGTAGCATTTTTTCCTTGTTCAATAAGCCAACCATATCTAATGCAGCATGAACTCTTTTCGCAATCATAGGATATGCCAACCCTTGAATTTGCAAAGGCAAAGCAACATTGTCAAAAACAGTTCTATCATTGAGAAAGTGAGACGATTGAAAAGTAATCCCTAATTGACTCCTATGCATCGCTACATCACGTTTTTTCAAATGGTTTAAATTGAGCCCATTCACTGATAACTGACCGGAAGTAGGCCATTCCAGTAATGCCACTAATTTTAACAAAGTACTTTTCCCCGCACCTGAGTGACCTGTAAGAAAAACCATTTCTCCTTTTTGCAAAGAAAAATTTACCTGACTTAATGCTTCAAAGCCCCCTGGGTAACGTTTGGTGACCTGGTCAAATGTGATCATCATTAAATATTGCACTAACAAATTGAACTGCGTCGAAGGGCCGTAAATCTTCTATGCCCTCACCAACCCCTAAATAACGAAAGGGTATTTTTAATTCATTAGCTATGGCAAACAATATCCCGCCTTTTGCGGTTCCATCCAGTTTGGTCATAGTAATGCCTGTCAAACCTATAGCTTCATTAAATTGACGCGCCTGCATTAAGGCATTTTGACCTATGCTTGCATCTAATACTAACATAGTTTCATGCGGTGCTTGAGGGTCGAGTTTCTGTAATACTCGTTTCACCTTTTTCAACTCTTCCATCAGATTACTTTGGGTATGCAAACGTCCGGCTGTATCAGCGATTAATACATCTATGTTGCGTGCTTTAGCAGCCTGCAGTGCATCAAAAACAACTGAAGCGCTATCAGCTCCGGTATGTTGCGCTATGACAGGAATATCATTCCGCTCACCCCATACATGCAACTGCTCTACGGCCGCAGCTCTGAAGGTATCACCAGCGGCCAGCATTACTTTCTTACCTTGCTTTTGAAATTGCTTCGCTAATTTACCAATCGTGGTTGTTTTGCCCGCTCCGTTAACACCAACCATTAAAATCACAAAAGGAGAGTGATCCTCGGCTTCAAAAGATAAAGGATGGGAACATTGATCGAGGATGTTTTGCAGATGAAGTTTTAGAGCAGCGTGCACTGAATCTCCATTAGATAATTCTTTACGCTCTAACCCGTCAGCTAATTGCTTTAATACGGCCTGAGTCGTATCTATGCCCAAATCAGCGCTGATTAATAGAGTTTCTAATTCCTCTAATAAATCCTTACTAATTTCTTTTTTTCCGAGCAATAGACGACTAATGCCATCACCCAATTGATGGCGTGTTTTACTTAGACCTCGTCTAAAACGAGCAAAAATGCCTTCTTTAGTTATCGCTTCTTGCCCTGGTTCACTTGCTCTAACATCCTCTTCAGATATGGATTCAATATTAGTTTCGTCAGATTCATGTGAATTTTTCTCAGTTTCTGAAGCTGGTAAATTCTGATTTCGTTTAAACCATTTAATCATTTAGTGTACAATTCCTAGAAAATATGAAATTCTATCACTTTTTTAGCTTTGAGGTTAAGTTGTGCGCAAAATTCTCATCACCTTTTTCATGATAGTACTATCATGCCAGACCTTTGGCCAAGTTCAAGAGTTTATCTTGAATAATGGATTAAAAGTATTAGTCAAAGAAGATCATCGTGCCCCTATAGCAGTATCTATGGTTTGGTATAATGTAGGTTCTTCCGATGAACCTGAGGGAATAACAGGAGTATCCCATGCCATTGAGCACATGATGTTTAAAGGGACTCCCAGATTTCCTTTAGGTGTATTTTCAAGAACTATCGCCGCACTAGGAGGGCAAGAAAATGCATTCACTAACAATGATTATACGGCCTATTTTGAAAAAATAGATGCATCAAAGCTTTCTACCAGTTTTGAACTAGAAGCCGATAGAATGAACAACTTGCTACTTGATGCCAATGAATTTGCCAAAGAAATCAAAGTAATTCAGGAGGAACGTCGTTTACGAACCGACAATAATCCTCAAGCACTTGCTTTTGAACGTTTTTTGGCCACAGCTCACTTGAGTGCGCCTTATAATCACCCGGTAATAGGCTGGATGAGTGATCTGAAACAAATGAATGTAATGGATCTTAAGAAGTGGTTCCAACGTTACTATGCGCCAAATAATGCCACTTTAGTAGTTGTAGGTGATGTGAATCCCAATGAGGTACACACCCTAGCAGAGCGTTATTTTGGAGCGATCCCCCAAAAATCTATTACTGAACGTAAGTCCGTTAAAGAACCGCCAACCCTAGGTAAGAAATCAGTTACCATCCGTGCGGCAGCTAAACTCCCCTTACTCATGATTGGCTATACTGTACCTAGCGTAAAAACAGCACAAAATGCTTGGGAGCCTTATGCACTAGAGATTATTGCGGGAATTCTCGATGGTGGAGAAGGGGCTCGCTTTGCCAAAAATCTCATCCGAGGAAGCCATGTCGCCACTGGAGCAGATGCTTATTATAACTTATATGCTCGATATCAAACTGAATTTATTGTATACGGTGCCCCTTCTCAAAATCATCAAGTTAGCGATTTCCACAAAGCCATACTGAGTGAACTTAATGACCTAAAAAAGACACCTATCAGCAAAGAAGAACTACAACGAGTTAAAAGCCAAATTAT
>DAIAOV010000030.1 GCA_027437055.1 Legionella sp.
CCACCACCGAACGTATCCTTAAGCTCACCGGTAGAATCCACAGAATGGGTGAGGTTCACGAAGGTGAATCAACAACCGATTTCATGGAGCAGGAAGCGGAGCGCGGTATTACCATCCAGTCAGCAGCGGTAAGTTGTTTCTGGAAAGGTACTCGCTTCAACGTAATCGATACCCCAGGACACGTTGATTTCACCGTAGAGGTATATCGCTCATTGAAAGTTCTCGATGGCGGTATCGGTGTATTCTGTGGATCTGGCGGAGTTGAGCCTCAGTCAGAAACCAACTGGCGCTATGCGAACAACTCAAAAGTATCTCGTTTGATTTTCGTAAACAAACTTGACCGTATCGGCGCGAACTTCTTGAAAGTGACTGAGCAAATTAAAAAAGTATTGGGTGCAAATCCTTTAATTATGACTTTACCCATCGGCATTGAAGACAACTTCGTCGGTGTTGTCGATTTATTAACCCGTAAAGCATATGTTTGGGATGAAACAGGTCAGCCAGAAAATTACAATATTACTGACGTACCAGCTGATATGGTTGAAGACGTTGAAATGTATCGCGGGCAATTAATTGAAACAGCACTTGAAATGGATGATGAGCTGCTGATGGCTTATTTAGAAGGAGAGGAACCTTCAATAGAAGACATTAAGCGTTGCATCCGTAAAGGTACGCTTGAATTAGCTTTCTTCCCAACTTATTGCGGTTCGGCCTTTAAAAACAAAGGGATGCAGCTATTATTGGATGCAGTGGTTGACTATTTGCCTGCTCCCCATGAAGTTAATCCACAACCTTTGACCAATGCTGAAGGTGAGCCAAATGGTCAATTCGCTATTGTTTCTCCTGATGAGCCGTTCCGTGCCTTGGCATTTAAAATCATGGATGACCGTTTTGGTGCTCTAACGTTCGTACGTATTTATTCAGGAAGACTAAATAAAGGGGATACCATCCTTAACTCCTTTACTGGTAAAACTGAACGTGTTGGCCGTATGGTTGAGATGCAGGCAAATGAGCGTAATGAATTGCAAAGCGCTGAAGCAGGGGACATTATAGCTATTGTAGGCATGAAAAACGTTCGAACAGGCCACACTCTTTGCGATCCGAATCACGAATGTACACTTGAAGCGATGGTGTTCCCTGAGCCAGTGATCTCTATTGCAGTTTCACCAAAAGACAAAGGCTCCACTGAAAAAATGGGTATTGCTATTGGTAAAATGGTTGCAGAAGATCCAACGTTTAGAGTGGAAACTGATGAAGATTCAGGTGAAACTATTCTTCGTGGTATGGGTGAATTGCATCTTGATATTAAAGTGGATATTCTGAAACGTACGTACGATGTTGAGTTAATAGTAGGCCAACCACAGGTTGCTTACCGCGAAACGATAACCAAATCGATTCAAGATAGCTATACTCATAAGAAACAATCTGGTGGTGCTGGTCAATACGGTAAAATTGACTACACTATCTCACCCGGCGAGCCAAACACTGGATTCACTTTCGTCACATCCGTTGTGGGTGGAAATGTCCCTAAAGAATATTTCCCTGCAATTGAGAAAGGGTTCCGCTCAATGATGGACACAGGTACTTTAGCTGGTTTCCCTGTATTGGACGTTGTTGTTAACCTCACCGATGGTGGTTTCCATCCCGTTGACTCTTCAGCAATTGCATTTGAAATTGCTGCAAAAGGCGCTTTTCGTCAATCTATACCAAAAGCAGCGCCACAATTGCTTGAGCCAATCATGAAGGTTGATGTTTACAGTACAGAAGAGGATGTAGGTAATGTGATTGGTGACTTGAATCGTCGTCGCGGCATGATCTCTGGACAAGAGCCCAGTGCAGCTGGCGTCCGCATTAAGGCCGATGTTCCTCTTTCAGAAATGTTTGGTTACATCAGCACCTTGCGTACCCTTACCTCTGGTCGTGGTCAATTCTCAATGGAATTCTCTCATTACGCTCCTTGCCCAAATAGCGTAGCTGAAGTAGTGATTGCCAAAGAAAAAGAAAAGAAAGCCGCTGCTGCTAAGTAAGATAGTTTGCTAACACATAAAAAAAGCTCCGTCAGTTTACTCTGATGGAGCTTTTTTAATTCCTTAACCAACACCGAGCGGTTTGTCCACATAAACGGTAACCGTTCACGGCCTATTCACCGAAAGGCTGTATTTGGCGCACCTTGCGCGAAAATAACACTTCGAAAGCCTCACATATTGATGTATGCTTCGTTTCCTCAGCATTCTTTTCGTGCAACCTGCGCTCAAATCTAACCTTTCACCAAGAGTTAAGCATACCCCCTGAACGGATGCCATAAACGCTTGAAAGTAATGATCCGACGTATCCTGTGTTGATATAATTAGAGATTCTGCTACATAGTCTTGGGGATCTTTGAAATAGCCTTCGCCAAATTCTTCACCATTTTAAGAGTACTCATTCATGCTCATCTATAATAAAGAAATAATATATAAATCTTTATCCAGGAAAAATAACATGCGAAGTAAAAGTAGTGAAGCGAATGATATAAATGCAATGAAAGGGTTAATGTATAAAGAAATATCTGCTGCAGCTAAAAGAATGAAAAACAGCATAGAAAAAAATTGGAATTTGGCGAATAGTTAGATAAAAAACTACATAGAGCGTGTGGGCATCTTCAATTATTAAATAATGCTGACGAAATTGATAACAGTCCTTATTTTAACGACGAAGAAAGTTATGAAAGGCTTATTTTCAGCATAATTCTTAATGGGTTAGAAGCTTGCGCACAAAAATTTTCAGACGATAATGATCAAAGTGAAGCAGCAAGCTATTTCATCGCTCTTTTCTATAAAATATCCTCAAATTTCCAGAGTGATAAAAAAGTAATTAGGGGGCATGGAGAAAATGATAATGAGTATGCACCAAAGATTAAAAAATATAACGATGTAAGTTTCCGTCAATTTGCTGATTTTAAATTAGAGAATTCTGAAGAGAACAGAAGTTATTTTTTCTCCCAGTTATGATCAAATAAGCCTAATTTTAAAAGCGATCTTCTTTTTGGAAAAATTGGCAGAATATCTTTATTATCTAAACATTCCCTTACGCGGAGTAGGCCATTAATAATCTAGTAATGAAAATTGTCAAAAAGTATGAAGGAGAAAAAATCAGTCAAAATACAAGAGAGTTATTGGCGTTATTAACTGACTTAGTGAACTCAAAATATCCTCCTATTTATACTGACCAGTACAAATTGGATGCGGTTGCTGCATTATAATGAATATAGTCAATATGATCGATTAAATAGCTTGTTTTGCGATTACACAATGCTTGGGTGAAAAAATAGGTTCCCCCTGCTAAGGAATTCCTTCGATATCGGACCACAGTATATACCTTGTTTACTGTTATTATTGCTTTTTTTGCTCTCTAAGAAGGATCTTACCATTAATTGATGAATTCCATAATCCACTTCGCTTCTTACGGCCTTCGCTTGCTTTATTCCTATATTTGAGACTAAAAAAGTGTAACACGCATCCATAAATAGGAACAAAGGCTATCAGGCTAATTATAATTTTAAAACAGACATCAACGATGGCTATTTCCGGCCAATGTTGGCTTAAAAAAGGATGAGTACTGTGATAAAACGCAATAGAAAAAAACAAAAGGGTATCCATTATATTCCCTATTGTAGTTGAAAGAGCTGGAGCTACCCACCAAGATGAGCTATTGCGAAGACGCTGAAAAATAAAAATATCCATAAACTGGCCAATGACATAGGCAACGAAGCATCCTAATGCAATACGTAAAGGCATATAGTGTATTACAAATAAACTATTCCAACTTAAGGCTCCAAGAGTTTCAATAGAGCTTGCTATAAAATAGGATATGAGCAATCCGGGAATCATACTATGAAAAATGATGCGTCGAGCCGTCCTGGCGTTAGAGAGTCTAGTAGTCAAATCGGTCAAAATAAAAATGAAAGGGTAAGTAAAAGCGCCCCAAGTAGTGTGATAACCAAAGAGCTCAAAAGGATATTGTACTAATATATTACTGATAGTTATTAAAAAAACATGTGCAACTGTAAGAAGTCTAAGCGTTGAAATTTTATTCTGAATCAAAAAAGTAATCTCTAGTTTATAAATCCAAAAGTTTGCACTCTATATAGGCTTTGTTATTTAACTCAAAGCTGCACGAATAGGTCTATAGGTGTACTGATGTTAAGATAAAATGCATTAAAATTCAACTATTGGTAGGTCCTATACCCAAAAATATCTAGAAGGGGGGATGTCTCGTAACAAAAATACAAGTTGGTCTGGTGTACGTAGATGCTATAAATATAGTTAAAAATGACAAAAACTTAAAATAAATATAAAAGTCTATAGTTTAGCAAGCGTAGCTATCAAATAGCATGCCCACCATCTATTTCAAATACTTTCCCTGTAATCCAGTCTGCTTTTTTTGATGCAAGGAATGAAACAAAATTTGCGATGTCATCTGGTTTTCCTGGTCTTTTTAAGGGTATGTTGCTTATATAGTACTCCCATAATTGAGGATTACTAACAGCCGTATCTTCGTTCATTCCTGCTTCAATAACTCCTGGTGCGACAACGTTTACGCGGATGCCATATTGTGCCAAATTAAGGGCCGCGTGTTTTGTCCATTTATTCAAGGCAGCTTTAGAGGCTCCATAACCGATACCTTTTGGCATAGTTACATTACCACTAATCGATGAAATGTTTATAATCGAACCCGCTATCTTGTTTTCAATCATATTTTGTGAACAAAGTTGCGTTAAATAAAGGGGGGATATAGTATTAACTTGAAATATTTGCTGCATTTTTTCAGGGCTTAGTTCAAACAAGGTTTCGCGACAGAGCATCCCTGCATTGTTAATTAAAATATCCACATGTCCTAGATAATCAATTGCTTGTTTTGCAAAAAATGCGACCTGTTCCATTTGGGTAAAATCCGCATAAAAAGCTTCCGCAACACGTCCAGTGTCTTTTATCGCTTTAATTGTTTCTTCAGCCCCTTTTGCATCGCTGCGATAGCTAATGACTAGGTCAGCTCCTTGTTCAGCAAAGTTCTGCGCAATTTTTCGACCAATACTGCGGTTAGCTCCTGTAACAATTACTTTTTTGTCTTTAAATTCCATTACTACCTCTTGGCTATTTGATAAGAGATTTTACTGAGAACTTTTATACATATTATTTGTACTGGATCATCTAGGGAAGCCAATCACTAAGCAAACTCAGATTTGCCTGAAAATTCAGATTGACGATACCTTGGATTGGCTTTCACATGCCAGAGTGGCAGCATCATGAATAATGGAATCAAGCAGCAAATAAACAATGTGAGGAAGAAATTATCCCAGCCGTAATTTTTGATAATTGCACCCAAAGGAGCACCAGCCAGAACAGCCCCTAAACAATAAGCAAAAAATCCGGCAAAGCCAGTTGCAGTCGCTGCTGCTTTTTTATGTGCTAACTCCGCACACGCCAAACCAACCATCATTTGTGGTCCAAAAATAAAAAAACCAAAGAAAAAAAGAAGTAAAGAATCGATGAATGGTGTATATCCCCTGGCCAACGTAAATAGCAACAAAGTGGCAAATACACCTGCAGTAAAGAGAACATTGATTGGATTGCGTTTACCTTGAAATATTTTATCAGAAAGCCAGCCGGCAACCAGACTTCCAAAAAAGCCACCAACCTCAAACCATATGACACAACTACCTGCTGTGATTAAGGAATAATCCTTCACTTCCGTTAAGTACAGCATGCTCCAATCATTAATGGCTGTTCGGACAATGTAAATAAACAAATAAGAAATGGACAGTATCCAAATATACGGGTTACTTAACACATAATTCCAAAGAATTTCTTTGACTGAGAGTTCTGTTTTTTCTTGGTGGTGATTTGATACACCAGAAAAATCTCCCTGATATTGCTCTATCGCAGGTAAACCAAGCGACTGCGGAGTATCTCTTAAACGATTGAGTAAAAAAACACCGCCTAAAATACAGATGATCCCAGGCACAAACATGGCTGAACGCCAGCCGAAATACTGCGCACACGTAGCAACTATCAATGGAATTAATGCCCCACCAACGTTATGTGATGTATTCCAAATACTCCACCAACGACCGCGTTCAGATTGAGAATACCAATGTGTTAATAATTTAGTACATCCTGGCCATCCCCACCCTTGAAACCAACCATTCAACCCCCAAAAAATAGCAAATAACCACCAGGTGGAAGACAATCCAAATAAAATATTAAAAATACCTGTCAAAATTAGCCCAATCGCCATTAAATAACGAGGATTTGATTTATCGCCAAGAATTCCACTCAAAAATTTGCTGATGCCATAACTTAAGCTCAAAATGCTAGCAATCATTCCCAGTTCAGTTTTGGTCATCCCCAAGGCGCTTTGTAATGCAGGCATCACGAAGGTAAAACTTTTTCGCGTAAAATAAAACAAAGAATACCCTATATACATTGCATAAAAGGTGCGAATACGCCAATAACGATATTGCTGTTTAACAATGGATTTATCTTGAATTTCATTAAGATAAGGAGCAGGTTTTAGAAAATTCAAAAATGCCATGATGGTCCATATCATGATAAAAAAATAAGATTAGAATGTAACTTGCAAAGTATGTCAAATAATTTCTAATGAAAATGATAGCGGTATCATCCCTATTGATAATTAATTAAAAATTTAAATGGAATTCTTGTGAAATTATAAATAAGCTACATCCTTTGCATTAAAAAGGAATTTGTCGGAATGAAAGAAATAATTAGTTTAGTAGAACAGGATCAAATCGATTTCGCTATTCATAAACGTCCTGACATCATAATGGTTTTAAAAAGAAAATTTCGTACCCAAAAAGATTGGATTATTGCTTCTTTCAACGAATATCAATTTACTGAAGAAGAATCGCAAAAAGTCCAACAAGCTATTCTAAATGGGGATCTTCGAATTACAGATATTCTGATACGTCCGTTTTCCCACTATTTTTGGAGTTTCCTTACCTTTAAGTGGGGAGAGATACTTTCGGGTGGAAAAAGATTCTCTAAAGAAGAGGTCTTACAAATTGCTACTTACTCTTGCAATGGCCAAGAATTTGAAAGAACCCCCATTCAAAATAGGAATAGGCTGCTAAAAGGAGTCCCATTAGTTATTGGCAAAGTCGTTACTTCCATGGCGCTTTGTATGGTATTTTGCCTCGGATTATTGAGTACTTTAGGAACTCCCTTTGGCGTTAGCCTCGGCTTAGCGATAGTACTTTCCTTATGTAATGGAACAGTTTGTTTATTAAGTCGTGGGCAAGCCATGCTTGATAGTGCTGGCTTTCAGCCTAAAAAACAAAAAACGTTTAAGACCCTTGAAGAAAATATGAGACAAAAAACGATATTCGATTGGGGTGAGAAATTATTTTTTGGTATCGTGACATTGTTAGCATGTATTTCTGCGGGCATTTCTGGATATGCTGGTCTCGTAGGACGTCTCACTTTTTTGGGGGGAGGTATGCTCGCCTCTAACCCTCTAGTTTTGATAGTTACGATTGGGTTATCTGTGATTGCAGCTATCTCTTTTTATTCGTTTCAAGCTGTAGGCATACGTGAAAATTATGCAAAATTTAAAAATCTTTTTATTGAAAATTATGAAAAACCCTATGGTCTTTTGCGATGTGCCTTATTAGGAATCGTAAGTACGGTCTTTTTAGCTGTTTATGCGACGCTAACTTGGTTTACTACCGTCTCGGGAGTTAATAAGCTGTTTAATGTTTTAGGCGTGGATCCTGATAACTTTTTAGCATATGTTATTTCTATGATATGTACTTCGACAACCATGGTTGTTAATACTTTTTCACAAGTATATAAAGTCTTTAACCCGAAAACGTATGTCGACTTAAAAGAAAAATTTGAATCAATACTTATTCCACTGGAAGAAAAGCAAACACTAGCAGAAAAGATAAAGTATGGAGCCATCAATATATTCAAATTATGTGCTTTGATAGGTGATTCTCTTGCTTATTCTGTTGCCGGTGGAATCCGAAGCGGAATTCATGTTGGTGAAACGCTGGGAGAAATGATAGGAGCAAAACTTGCATTAACCATTATCATGGCAGTATTGTCTCCAGTCATTTTAGTATTCGTATCTATAGCTTTTACTTGGCCTACTGTTTTTCATAGAGAAGAATCGACTCAATCTCCTTCACAGATGGAGGAGCCACTGATAGAAAAAGTGAGTCAAAGCCATATTCCAGATGCTCTTCAAAATAACACTCTATTACCAACATCAGAACAATCTCCCGAACCTAATAATTCTAAAATTAGGCAGGCTAGGCTAAGATTTTTTGATGCGAGGCCGGGTGAAGAGGATACCAATTGTAGCCCTACTTTAGAGAGAGAAGCAGTTGTGACATTCTGCTCGCCATAAATGATGTATTGGAGGTGGGCAAGGCATTGCCCATATCATTGCTTACTGATTAATCCTAAACTTAGTCTATTGAAAAAATTGATAAATCAGGTTTTCTATAGGAATTGGATTATCCATTTGCACATGATGTCCGCCTTGAACGTCCTTTATTTTTAAATCATTTCAAATAGTGAGAATAGGGTACACTCTATTAATAGAGTTCTAAGGTCTCAAAGAACGACCATTCTCATTTGGTAAAAGATTTGAGGTAATAGAATAATAGAGCAAGGCATAAATAGAACGCTTATTGATCAATAAGATTTTTTTAATTATGATTAGGCCATTAAATTAACTTCTAATGAGTGCAATCCTGCATTTAAAAGAGGTATTGTACAGATTCTGCGAACACAGGAGTTAAGACGATGAAACCAGAGCGCTTGTTAGCAAAATATGGTCTATTTCAAAATGATACATTAGAAGAAAAATATATTAAAATGAAAGATGCTTTTGGTCTTTTATTAAATAGAACGGCAGAACGCTGCAGAAAATATTGCGAGCACAGGAATGATCAAGAACGATACGCTAATGTGTGCAGTGATGCTGTTCCCGGACTTATTGAAAGGAGAGCTATGATCAGCTCTTCAACAGATCGCGTGCTGCTTGAATTAAAAAAAATCGATGAACTTAACAGTGTTGATGAAAAGATTGCTGCCCTTAAAGCTTATGCAAAAGGATTGGCAGAAAGACAATTTAACGCATTATTTATGGTAATTTTGTCAGGTGAGTTAAAGAAGCGTTGGCTGCCCATTACCGAAGAGCCAATTTCCGCTTCGGAATTTAATGCATCAAATGGTCTAAACATGTTTTGAAAATCAGGCAAATAAGATCACGATCTTTCGTATCAATTTTTTTGATAACACATCCTTCATTGCCTCTAACTCCAGGAGCTTATCAGCCAATAGCTTTTTAAGATTCATATTCTCTGACTCAAGCTCAAGAAGACGTTTGGCTTCATTCACCTCAAGGCCTACATATTTGCTCCGCCAATTGTAAAACGTCCCTAACGAAATCACATAGTCGCGACAAATCTCTTCCACCTTTACACCAGCTTCATGCGATTTAATTACTTTGATAATTTGTTCTTCTGTATAACGCTTTTTCATTTTGAGATCTCCTCTGATTCTAGTTTATCGGAAATCTCATCAATGTCATGATCTTATTTTGGGGGGATAAGTCAATGGATGAAATTTACATCAAAGTGAAAGGCTAGTGAGTTTATTTATACCGGGCAGTTGAGAAGGAAGGAAACACCATAGATTTTATGCTATCAGAGAAACGGGATGAACCTGCTGCACGTACCTTTTTTGAGAAGGCCATTGACTCAAGTGACTGTTCTACAAATTAAATGCCTCAATAACCTTGTTGAACAGGACCATCGGTTTATCAAGAAAATCACCAAAGCAATGATGGGTTTTAATGCCTTTCATTAATTTGATTTCTGTTGAATCTAAAGCATTAAGTTCTTTATAAACTGACTTTTTTATTTCTACCTTTCTTGAGCTCAATGGAAACTCCCCACCAAAGCTTGAATAACTAAATCCCAACCATCTATTAAGACAAATAATAATATTTTAATAGGTAGGGAGATGGTCATTGGCGGCATCATCATCATGCCCATGGTCATTAAAATACCTGAAACAATTAAATCAACTAATAAAAAGGGAAGAAATATCATAAAACCAATTTGAAAAGCGGTCTGTAATTCGCTTAATAAAAAAGCAGGGATCAACTGATATAACTTAATCGCTTCAGCAGAAGAGGGCATAGGCTCTTTAGCCAGTTGTAAGATCAACTGCATGTCTTTTTCACGAGTTTGTTTGACCATAAATAATTTCAATGGCTTTGTTGCCTTTTCCAATGCAGTTTCAGTATTAATTTGGTGGGCTTCATAGGGTTGATAGGAGTTCTTATAAATAGATTGTGCCACCGGCATCATGGTAAATAGGGTGAGGAATAAAGACAGACTAATGATTACTGTATTCGGGGGCGTTTGCTGCAATCCCAGAGCATTACGCAGCATGGATAGGACAACTACTATTCTGGTAAAAGAAGTTAGCATAATTAGAATACTGGGGGCCAGGCTTAAAACAGTAAGTACTGCAAAAGCCTGTAATGCTGGTGATAAATGATCTTGATCGAAATGAATAGGTCCTATATTGATTCCACCAGCTGCCATACAGATTGCAGGACAGCATAGCAGAAAAAATAAAGGTATTAGTCTATAGTTCTTTGTTCGCAGGGAAGGCTGATAGTTAGGTATTTGGCTATTATTCATTATGCTCATGATTCTTCGGACGTATTTCTTAAGGCGTGAATTGCCACGGAGTTTTGATTATCGGCCACCAAGAACTTTTGTTCTTGATAGGCAATAACGTAAACTTTAGTTTTATTGTGCACTGACAATTTTTCAACAACTCTGCATTGGGTGCTGTTATGGAGTAATTTTTTTGAGTGTTTAGCAAGCATGAGTAATGTAATCACTAAAATAACCAAAGTCATTCCATAAGGAAGCCAAGAGCTGGAAGCAACAAGTTCTTTTTTAAAGCTTATTGTTTCTCCTGCATAGAGCTGATGACTAAAAAATAATAAAATAAATGCTGCAATACGATACATCAACCAGTAACCTCAGTGATTTGTAGTGCAAAATGATCTCCATGACTCATTAACTCTCCTTTAGCGATTACTTTATTATTAAGAATCAATTCAACGGGTTCATGAGTTTTTTGCTCCAAGTGGAGTACTTGTTCCGATTGCAGTTGTTTTAATTGGGCAATAGTCATATTTAAGGTACCTATTCGGACATTGCATTGCACTTCTATAGAGCCAACTAAGCCTAAATAGTCGTTATTAATTATCTGACCATCATTTTGTGATTGCTGTTCAGTTAAGGTTATTTTTTTTACATTGATACTCATGAAGACCTCTTTAGTAATATTGATTTTTGTTGTGTTGACTGCCCCAATTCGGCTTGTGCTAGTACCTGATCATGATGAGTGACTCGCAAAGGAGTTGCTAGAGGATGATCGGTAATCAGCACATCGCCAACCTGTATTGTCAACAATTGTTCTATAGGTAAACTAACAGGGAGTAGTGTCACTTCTATATTGAGTGTTTCTTCTGCCATGGCATCATCTAGAGAACTCAGATGATGTTTTACTTTTTGATAAGGAGATAGATTTTGATAAACCCAATCAGGACTTAAAATTATCCTTACAGTATTTGGGCTGGCACCCAACGTTAAGAAAAGACAGGTTGAGCCACGATAAAACCAATTTGGAGCTAACGGCTTGGTTTCAGTGAGGCAGCATTCTTCCATTTTTAATAAGCGATTTAACAAAATTAGCAGGAGCCCTTGGCTAATTGAATTAAAACACGATTTATTTTCACCGAATAAAATATGATTGAACACGTCGACGTAGTGTTTTTCAACTATGGCCAACTGATTATCTTCTCTACAAATAGTCAAACCCTCATGAAATATAAAATCATGTGGGGGGAGCTCAAGTTTGAAGACGAGATGCGTCATTGCATATTCTTGATTCCAATCATCAATCACTTGCGTAAAATGCATATTTAGTTCTGTTAGCTCACTAGAACTAATTAATCGAAACGGTTTTATCATTTGGATTGAAGACCTTCTAATAGTTGTTTGTCTATATCCATAATTTGCGAACAAGCCTGAAACATTCTTTGTAAGATAACGATGTTGGCAAATTCGGTAGTTGAGTCCACATTGGATGTTTCGATTTGTTTGGATTTAATACTGCCAAATCCATCGTGATTGGCACGTCCTAGATGTATTCCTTGATCGCTTTTGGCTCTAAATAAGTTGTCTTTAGTTTGTACTAAGGTATGCTCTAAGTCATCAAAATGAGCTAAGCCAACATATATGCCTGTTATTGTTTGTCCGTTATCATAGTTATAGGCAATTTGACCGTTTTCATCGAAAGAAAAACTGATTTGTTTTCCTTCTCCATACCCGTCATTTTGTAGTGTTTCTATTTTCGTACCCTCTGGATTTAACTTAGGATCTTTTAGTTGTACTGAATTATCTGTTCCATCCTTAAAGTTACCAAATCGCAATGCAATTTCTTGCATTCCATTTAAAGTAAAGCGAATAGTACTATGCTCCAGTTGTGCTCCTTGAGACATGCCATTGAAGATAACTTTTTGATTGTAAGGGACAGAAATTTTAACTCCGTCACAAGTAATATCCACCAAATCCCAGCTATTGCCGTCATCAGGAATATTAGTGCTATCACCATTCACTAAAACAGGCGAAGACTGAAATTGTAATTTTAACTCATGTGCCTTTCCTTGCTCATCATAGACATTGATGATGGAAAAATTGATGTCTTGATATTTACTTTTAAATGGCCCTGGTTGATTTTTTTCTGAATCTGATTTTTCTTTAAGGATAAATTGACCTTTAAGAAAAATCTCATGAGTTGCCTTACCAGGCGAGTTTTTAGGACCTTTCTCATGAATAGGCACCAGATTACCTGCTTTATTATAGCCTTGAACCTGACCACCACTGTGCCTATCAATTAAAATGCCATCATTATTAAAACCAAACTCACCGTCTCGTGTATAAAGGAGTTCCCCCGTTTTTAGTCTGACAATGAAAAAGCCTTGCCCTATTACCGCCAAGTCGGAGGGATTACTGGTTTCCAAATATTTACCATCACTAAAGTTCGTTGTAGTTCCTCCAACACAAACTCCCGAGCCTAATCCTTCCTCACCACTGCCATTTCCTAAAGAGGAATAAAATACATCGCTTCGTTTAAACCCAGGGCTTTGCATGTTGGCCACATTATTGGATGTATTTTGCAAACCATAACTTGCAGCAAGCATGCCTGACAGACTGGTATAATAGGTATTCGTCATCTTAATCCTTTACTTCAATAATTTGTCCTAGATCCACTTTAGGGATTTCACCATTATTCATGATTACTGTAATTTGAGGTGGTTCTTTGTCATGGAATTCTACCGTTGATACTCGACCTTCACCTTCGACATTCTTAATTCTTACTTTTTTTCCTAATAAATTCAGGCTTTGATTACCGCTAGTCATGCCCAGTAAACTTATTAAATGCTCATTGGTCGATCGTGCTTCTTGCAAAGAAGAAAATTGTGCCATTTGTGCCATAAATTCTCGATTATCCACCGGTTTTAGCGGATCTTGATAAGTGAGTTCTTGCATGAACAGTTTTAAATAATCGGCTTGGTCTAGTCCAGTAGCATTGACAGGATCAGTCATGTTTTACTCCATTAATAATTAGTTTATTCAGGGTAATTCCTTTATTTTTTAGGAGATGCTTTATCGTGTGAATGAGTTCTTTTTCCTCTTGTGCATTCATCTCATTATTGTTAAGGGGCAACTCAGCCTCTTGTGCTTGAATAAATAGGTGGTGATTCTTAAATGAATAGAGAGTTCCTGGGGCTTTATTTGCTTTAATTTCTTCGAGCTGACCTCTATGACTTATATTAGACGAGGCATTACTTGGCGAATAGGGCATTACCATTGAGAACGACTTTTGTTCTGTTTGCATGGATATCTCGGGTTGCTCCGTGGCATTCAAACAAGGTTGATTTATTACTTCAGTTGGAACTTCATAGCGGCAGCTCTCTATTGGCATATCCATTTTTTCTGTTGTAGCCAATGGAGTTGTTAATTGAGATTGATTTGCCATTATATTCTTTTGTTGCCTCTGGTTGATCAAAAGTGGTGAATCAAATTGTAAATCACATTGCTGCAATTGCTCCTGATGTTGCCAATAATACTCATCGCCACTGCTTTGTTTCGTGGGCCTATTAAGCCATAGCTCAAAGCTCAAATTATCCTGTTGCTGCTTATTTGGTGTTTGAGGTGGCATCAATGTTAATGACTCATCGATTTTCATAAGCATTCCTTCTTTGTATAACCCATTCATCCAACGTTTGTTCTTGGGTCTTTTCTTGTTGTTTGCGTTGATGGGCTTGTTCTTTTTCTAGATGTTTTTCTAACATATGCAGTTCGGTTTTAACGCGAAGTAATTTACCGTTTAATTTAGTTGCCAAATCTTCTTGGTTTTTTAATAGTTTTGCTAACTCGTTCTTTTGATTGTGCAATTGAGTAATAAAGTTGAGTCGAGTCATTTCAAATTCAGGGTTAATTTCAACGGAATAGCGAGTGGACGATTGGCTGACTTTTTGCTCTATTTCCTCAAGTTGTTGTTTTACTTTTATAGATTCATCTTTCACTGCGAGTAAATGAGTTTGCAGCTCGTCGCGTTGCCAAACGAGTTTAGTTATTAATGCAGATAGAGCTGGACTCATTGGATGATCTCCTTAAAACGATTCATGAGATCAACAAAAGATAAAGTAGGGCCTTCGTTTTGAATTAGTACATTGTTAATCGCATTAATGCGATTTACTGCATTATCTAAATTAACATTAGAGCCAGACTTATAGGCACCTAATTCAATTAGGTCTTTATTTTGTTGATAAATACTGAGTATGGAAATAATGTGTTGCACTATTTTTTGTTCTTCTGAGGACAAAAGGTGTTTGCTTAAACGAGAAACACTTTGCAGTATGGAAATCGCTGGATAATGGCCTCGTTGTGCTAGATCTCTAGTTAATACTATGTGTCCATCCAATAGGGCGCGCATGTGATCGGCTAGAGGCTCGTTAAAGTCATCTCCTTCAACTAAAACAGTATATAAGGCGGTAATGCTGCCTTGATTCTTAAAATTGCCGGTGCGTTCTATTATTCCTGGTAGGAGCGAAAAAACGCTGGGGGTGTAACCGCGAGCAGTAGGCGGTTCTCCTAAACTTAAACTAATTTCTCTTTGCGCCATAGCAAAACGCGTAATAGAATCCATGAATAGCAGAACATTTTGGCCTTGCTGGCAAAAATGTTCTGCTATTGCCGTGGCAGTATACACAGCCTGACGTCTCATTAGCGCCGACTCATCACTGCAGGCAACGACTAAAATGGATTTTTCTCTTGTGGTTTCTGTTAAATAATGCGTAATAAATTCGTTGACTTCGCGTCCTCGTTCACCGACTAAAGCGATCACATTAATATCGCTGTTAATCTGTTGCGCTATTTTTCCTAGGAGCATACTTTTTCCTACACCACTGCCGGCAAAGATCCCTATTCTTTGTCCTTTACCTAAAGGAAGAAGGCCATCTATTGCATGAATTCCTGTGTGTAATCGCTCTGAAATAGATTCACGCTCAAAAGGATTAATTTTTTTATTACGCGTCTGAATAGTGTGAGAACAATAAAGTCTAATGTTTTTATCTATAGGCTGAGCAAAGGCATCTACTATATGACCCAGTAAATTAGGGCCTACTGTAATAGAAAGAGGGGCACTGGTCGCTCTAACTTGATAACCCATACGAATAGGTGCGCTGTCGTAGGGCATTAAATACACTTTACCTTGCTCAAATCCTACGACCTCGGCTTGCATTAGCTGCTGCGAGTTTTGATCTAAAATATCACAGATTTCTCCAATAAATGCTTGAGGAGGACCATTAGCAACCATTTTTAATCCGACGAACTGCTCAATTTCTCCCAAGCGTTCAGTAGCTGACAGTTGTTTAATCCACGGGTGCATGATGCCCCCTTTGTCTTAACTGTATTAGAAGTTCTTTTAATCTTTCTATTTGCTTCTCGATGCTGGCATCGAAAATGCCATGCTCTGTTTTAATAACATAGCCACCCAAAACTAAACTGTCATTCGCCTTTATTTTTAGGCCGTTTAAGTGTTGTGTATGAAGCTTGATTAATCCATTTTGTAACAATTCAATTTCATTAGGATGTAAATAAAGCTCTATAGATTGTTTGCTATTTAATTGTTTTAACAATTGGTTAATTTGTTGTGCCAAACTCTGAGGATTCGATTCTTTTTCAACAAAAAATTGTTGGATTATATGCAATACTATATCGGCTATTTCTTGGTTTAATGCCAAACGATTTTGTTCTATGGCTTGAGGTATTGCCGCTAAGGTTGTTTCAATTTGTTGCTTTAACTGGAGCATTTGCTGCTCTACTATGGCTTTACCTTCTTTTTTACCTAATCTATAACCTTCCTGGAATGCTTCATCTTTTAATACATCAACTTCCTCTTGGTTCCACACCAAGTCTAATAGGGGCTCAGGTTCAACCTCATAATTTACATCAGGCGTGGGGACGCTATTGGTGATATGCATTACTTCAGGACTAATTACTACGTTTTTCAAAATCTTAGCCATGGAGATGCTCCAACTGCTCTTTAAAGCTCAATTGGCTTTGCCATTGCTGAAAGACGCGAGCTTTAGTTGCTGGTTTAATAAAGCAGATTTTCTCGTCCGTGAGTTGCTTTATATACTCGCCTTGCTCATTGTGCTCCAGGAATTGTTTAGTCCAGGTGAAGTTCCCTTGAGCCAAAATAATGGCTATATAAAGCGGCTCCAGTTGCATTAACTCCTTACATAGCTCAGGTAGTTGTGGTGTCTGGCTAATTAAGGACAACTGGGAATAAGACAATTTACGAAATTGCCTGGCTTTATCTATTAACGAAACTCCTTGTTGCTGGACAAACTGTTTTTGTTGACTAGGGGATAACTGAGTTAAAATCCAATTTTGATCTTTCAAAGGTAATTGGGCAATTTTTAGTAAAAGCTTTTTGAATTCTTTATTCATGGTGAGTCAGCCATTGAGTTAATTCGACTAGAAGCAACTGACGTCTTTTTTGTCTTATTCTTTTTCTCACTAGAACTACGGTAGTACTAATAAAAAGAAATAGAACTAAAAAATAAGACAATAAGTTTTTATTGATTTGAGGTGTTATTTGTTTAGAACTAATTGAGGCTGCTGGTGGGGCTGAATGAGGTTTTACAGCTATTAAGGCTTCTATACTGATTACATCGCCTCTTTGTGCATCAAATCCTACGGTGTTTTTTACTAGTCGTTCGACTTGAGCAATAGTTTTTTGATCGGTATTTCGTGGTAAAACAACACTAATGGATAAGCGTTCAATGGTGCCATTAGCACGTTTAAACAATTCTTTTTCACTGCCCAACTCATATGATTTTTCTAAAGTGATGTTTTGATTTGTTTTATCTTTTTCTGTTTTACCTGTAATCGAATGATTTATTTCTTTCTCATGAGAAATTTGCCCTTGGCTTTGTGGTTTAATCAATTCACGTTGTAGTTCATCATAATTAATCGTGGCATCTACTTTCACTGCAACTTGATTTTTAGGAAAAATTTTGTGAAGCATTTGGGCCACTTTATTGTTTAAATAGAGCTCTACATTTTTCTTGGTAGAAAATTGTGCTAGGGAATTATCTTCTTCGCTCGCGGAAAGAGTATTGCCATTTTGATCAACTATCACTACATTGTTGACGATTAAATGAGCAACACTGGCACTCACTAATTGTTGTATGCTTCTGACTTGTTTTGGAGTTAACGAATTTTTTAAATGCAACGTAATCGCAGCTTTAGGTTGATTATCTTCTTTATCAAAAAGATGACTTTCTGGAATGATTAAATGTACGCGGGCATGGCGTATTTCATCAAGACTAGAAATAGTACGTTCCAATTCACCTTGTAAAGCACGTTGGTAGTTGATCTTTTGAGAAAAATCCGTCATGCCAAAATCACTTTTATCAAATAATTCAAATCCCACACTACCGGTGAACTGCATGCCACTACTCATCACTTTAAGACGGGTTTTCGCAATAAGATTTTTATCGATTAAAATATCACTACCTCCATTACGCAATTGGAAAGTGATATTGTCTTGTTCGAGCTGACCTAAAATCTTATTAGCATCTTGTTCATCTAGATGATTAAACAAGACAGCATAAGTGGGAGATAAGGCCCACCAGCTAAGGAGTATAGTGCTTAAAACAATACATCCTACAGATATGGATAGGGTGAGTTTACGTTGTAATGAAAGGGTATTAAACCAATTTAGTATTTGTTGTATGTAATTCACTTTAGATTTGCTCTCTTAATAACTCTTGATAGGCACTCATTAATCGATTTCGGATTTGCTCCATGAATTGAAAAGAGAGCTTTGCTTCTTCTAGAAGAATCATCGTGTGATGTAAATTTTCTGTATGTCCACTGGCTAATTGATGGAGTGCCTGATCTGCTGCATTGAGCTGGTCATTAGTAGAACTAATCTGTTCTGTTACCCAGTCACCAAATGACGCCTCTGGCGTTTTATTGAGTTCTACGGACTGCTTATTGGCAGTTAAAAAGTATTGGTTTAAGCCCTCTATTCTCATCGTTCCTCACCTATACTTAAGGCCTGTAAATAAAGACAGTGGGCGGCATTGATAATTTTGATATTGGCTTCGTAAGCGCGCGATGCTCTAAGAAGGGTGGTCATTTCATCAACAGTGTTAATGCCGGGATAAGTCACATAGCCTTGTTGATCAGCCGAAGGATGATCGGGTTGATATACCTTATTAGGCGGTAGATTTTCCGTAACCAGCTCTACGGAATCTATACCGCCAAGATCTACTTTTCCATCCAAAAACTCTGTGAAAGGTTTTGCTGTTGTGACGACTTGAGTGGCTTGGAAGAGATTACCATCCGTATTTTGGATGGAATGCTGATTGGCTATGTTATTAGCGACGACGTCTACGCGGAGTTTTTCAGCATTCATGCCTTGTATCGCTATGGCATATATTTGATCATACTTCATTATTGATTCGTTCCTTGTAATGCTAATTTCATAATAGCTAGCTTTTGATTTAGCCCTTTAATTAATGCGCGGTAATGCGTCATGTTTTGCACATTTAAAGCCATTTGCTCGTCTATAGTGGATTGATGATCGCTCACTTGATAATGAGGATGGACAGAACTTAATTTCTCCTGACTGATATTAAGAGGGAGATCCTGAACTTGCTGCTCAAAATTGACTTCTAGTGTTTGATAATTAACTGTATTGGCATTGGCAATATTATTGGCAATAGCTGTTTGACGCATTAACGCTGCATCAAGTGCTAAACTCACTAGTTCTACGGTTGAGTCTGAGTTCATAATATCCCTCTTAAATAGTTATACCGGTTTCTTATACTGTAGGGTGTCGCAAGAAGTCTATTGGATGACCAATTCAGCATGTAGCGCTCCTGCCCTTTTTAAACTTTCTAAAATCGCAATAATGTCGCGGGTAGATGTCTGTACTTTAGTTAACGCGGTTATTAAATCGGCAACAGTTGCATCTTTATGTAATTTAACCGTTTTAGCTACGGCCTCTTTGACATTAATATTGGTTGACGGTGTCACCACAGTACGTACTTGCCTACCCATTTGCTGTATTAAAGTAGGTTGCGACACGTTGTATTCTGTGGATATGGCAATTTGCAAATTACCATGGGAGATGGTGACCGCATCAATTTTTACGTCAGCTCCTGCGACGACTACACCAGTGCGTTCATTGACTACTACAGTTGGTAAATTATCAGGCGTGATAACCACATTTTCGAGCTGACTAACAAAGCGTATAAAATGTTTTTTTGCTGGTAAGGGGGGATGAATTTCAATATCCTGCGCGGAACGAGCAAGAGCAGTATTTTCGCCAAATTGTTTATTGATGGCTGATTCAATATGATCTGCCGTAGTGAAATCAGGATGATTCAAAATGAGATGCAGATCACCAGTTTTATCCATTACATCATTATAAATAGTTTTTTCTACAACAGCCCCGCCAGATATTAAACCTGTAGTTGGATGGTTTTTTTGAATGACATTACCGTAGAGATCATATTTAAACCCACCTATGGAAATAGGTCCTTGTGCCAGAGCATAAATCCTATTATCCGGGCCTCTAAGCGGAGTTACTAATAGGGTTCCACCTAATAAACTTTTGGCATCTCCTAGTGAGGCAACATTAATGTCAATTTTATCTCCCTGATGTGCATAAGGGGGAGGGCGGTCGTGATAATCACTGTTGCCGTATTTCTGCTATTAATCTCATTAGGATTAATATTGACACCAAAACTGAGTAATAAGTTGGAAATGGCCTGAGTAGTGTCTTTATTTCGTCTTGAGTCTCCTGAGCCTGCTAATCCAATAACTAAGCCATATCCTGTGAGAGGGTTTTCCTGTAGACCAGAAAGTCTGGCTATAGATTTTAAGCGAATTGCAGAATATCCATTCTGTAGGAAAGCAATTTGGCTTAATATAAAAATGATCATTGTTAATTTTTTCATTACACTAACCCCACAAAGGATAGAATTTTATAGATGTAGTTATGATCTTGTGAGTTAGATACGGAGCCCCTTCCTGTATAAGTAATATGAGCGTCCGCTAAACGAGTAGATAAAATAGTGTTTTGTGTCGTAATGTCTTCAGCCCTGACTACACCGCTCAGAAGAATTCGTTGTTGTTCTCCATTGATAGTAATGAGTTGTGCTCCCTCAACTAGATATTTATTGTCAGGAAATACTTCTTTAATTTGCACCGTAAGAGCTGCTTTTATTTTGCCATTACGACCAGTTTTAGCTGCTGCACGGCCTTTACCTTTTAGTCCGAATTGCACTTCATGATTGTCTTTATTGTATCCTACCTCCAGGGCTGTTTTGATGTCTTTGCTGGATGAAAGATCGGCGCTGGTTTGGGCATTAGATGTTTCAAGAACAATAACGGTTAGGACATCTCCTGGTAATGATGCTTTATGATCAGCAATAAGTGGTTTATAAACTTCTTCTGCAAATAAATTAATCGCCCAAGTAGGTTGAATAGTGCTGATTGAAAACAGCAAGAATGCGATAATGGGTTTCTTTTTCATGAAGAAATCTCCGCTTGATTGGAGGATGTCACTACTGCTAGGAAATATTTGTTGGTTTGAATATTTTTCATTCTAACGGCCTGACCTATATAACCGTCATTTTGAGCAATCGCTTCAGTAGTTAACGAAATTCCGCGATTGACTACTTTAATTTGTACTTTTTTCCCTCGGATGATAGCAGGGATGTCTGTCAAATATTGTGACGTAAGAATTTGATCCTCGTTCATCGTTTTTTGCAGCCACATAGATGCTGGTAATTGGCTGTATGGAGAGGCTTTTAAGCCAGCGATATTACGCTCCTTTAATGCAAAATCGCGGTTGTTGACTAGGGTATGAATTTTTATTTTATGCTTAGCAACCAGAACTTTTTTGTAAGCTTTTACTGCAAACCAAACGGGAATAGAATGTTTCTCATAATTTAGACGAACGCAAACTCTTTTGGTGCTAGGGTATTGATTCGCTATTTTTATCTTAAATGCAGACAATGGGACTGCAGTGCCCCTTAGATTTGTTTTGGTTGCTAGCTCAAAGCGACTGTAATCTTGTGCCTCCAATTGTTTTGTTAATTCTTCTTGAGCTTTTTTGAGTAGGATTGCGCCAGAGGTCTTGATTCGTTGTCTGACTACCGTATTTTTTTTCCCTCGCCATTGATAACTAAATGGGCCTTTTTTATTTTTTATCCAGGTCATTATTTGTTTTTTAGTGATTTGCTGTCCCGCTTTTGGAGTACTGTCTAAAGGAAGGGCGGCCAAATTATTTTTATCATTGTTAATGAGCAACACGTCACCTAAATAATGCACATTAGTGGTGATATTAGGCCGAAACCTCATCGTGACTTGTGCATGATTCTGCTGGGTGATCATTAATGCGCAAATTATCAGACAGATTTTTCGCGCTATAGCGAATTTGGAAAAAAGTTTAATTGCGGATTTCATTAGTTAATTTTTCCAGTTCATCAGCAATTTGCACCGCTTTAGCATTTAATTGATACACACGTTGCGCCATGGTTAGTTGCATTAAAGAGTTCACCATATCGACGTTAGATCCTTCTATTTGATTCTGCGCAAGAGATCCTAAGCCACTACTACCCGGAATATCAGTAATGGGTTCACCTGATTCATCAGTCGTCGTGTAAAGCCCTGAGCCTATAGGGGTTAATGTTTCAGGATTCATGAATTTGGCTAATTGAATGGTACCTAGTAATTGCGGCTCTGGATCATCACTGACAATCACCTCTACATCTCCATTAGCCTGAATGGTTAGTTTGGTGAAATCATCAGGAATTTGAATATTATCTGCCAATCGTAAGCCGTCTTGAGTGGCCAGATAGCGGTCTGAGTCGATGCTTAGAGTGGAACTTCTGGTGTAAACAATATTCCCGTCAGTATGAATAACTTGATAAAAGCCAGTGCCATTAATAGCGACATCATTCCAGTTATTTGTTGCTTTTAAAGGCCCAGTTGTAAAGTCTTTACTGGACTGGTGAACTGCGGTTCCTAAACCTAATTTAGCGCTAGGTTGATTATTGAATAGTGGATTCTCTCCGTTGATATTTTGATAGATCATATCTGCAAAGGATAATTTGCTGGCTTTATAATTAGGAGTGTTCAAATTAGCCAGGTCATTGGCAATCTTATCAATATAATATTCTTCCGCTTTAAGACCACTTGCAGCTATAGATAATGCATCAGACATTTCCTTCTCCTAGTTGATTAATGGCAGTTGCCAACAAATTATCAGCGGTGCGCATTATTCTTTGACTTGCTTCAAAATGACGCGAAGTTTTTACCATATCCATCATTTCATCTATAGATTTCACATTGGATTGTTCAATAAATCCCTGCAAAATCCGCGTATTGTGATCTGTGGGGGTAGGGGACTCGTCGGTTTGATAGAGTCCATGGCCTATATAACTTAGTTGATGAGGATTATTAAATTTCACTATATTGAGTTGATCAATTTGACGATGATCAATGAAGAGGCGACCTTGAGTGTCGACCGTAAAGGCAGCATCGTCGATTTTTATAGTACCTCCTTTCCCTAGAAGCACTTCGCCGGTGACCGTGGCTAACTCCCCATGATTATTGATTTGAAAATCACCTCGTCGGGTATAGAAAATACCTTGCTCTCCTTGTACCTGAAAATAACCATCGCCAGATAAGGCGATATCGCTCATATTATGGGTGTGATTAAAAGTCCCCTGGGTTTTTATTTGAGATCTTTGTAGCTGTGGCATTACATTACTTACTTGGGGTTGCAGGTATTCGTCAAAGCCGTTGAATTCCACAAGTTGCTTTTTAAAGCCTAGGGTATTCATATTCGCTACATTTTGACTTATTGATTGTAATTTTAATTGGTCTACGTCCATAGCTAATTGTGTTGCAGTTATTGCATCAAACATCTTTTTTCCTTATTTCACTACAGCAAAAGATTCCACCTGAATATTCACGGGTATTTCATTCATAGCCAATACGGTGAGATGAGGAATTACCCTTTGGGTTAACTGTTTTATATGCCTTCTTAATAAAGAGGAACACAGAAGGATAGGGCGTTTTCGTTCACCTAGCATTTGTTCTACTTGCTGGGCTAATGAAGTGATCAGGCGTTCTGTTACACTGGGTTCTAGAGCAAAAAACTCTTTATTTGCTATATTTTGATTGAGTTTTTGTTCTAAAGAGGCTTCAAGAGTCAGTACATGTAGGCTATTTTGATTAGCGAGTAATTTTTGGCAGATTGACGTAGCTAAACCTGCCCTGACTAACTCAGTGAGTTGTGTGGGATCGGGAATTTTTTTCGCATGTTCTAGTAAGATTTCTACTATCTGCATTAAATGGCGAATAGAAACCTTTTCTCTGAGTAAGTTTTGTAATATGCGTTGCACATGACTTAAAGGTAAAAGGGCAGGTATCAGTTCTTCACTTAGCGTTTTAATACCTGACTGTAATAATAAACGCTCCGTTTCTTCTCGAGAAAGTAACTCCGCTATATGTGATTGTATTGCTTCATTAAGATGGGTCGTTAAAACCATAAGAGGGTCACAAACAGTCAATCCCTCGTTTAGCGCTAGGGATTTATCTTCTAACCCTATCCAGGCGGCAGGAAGGCCATAGCTGGGATCGCGTACTGTTATTCCTTCTGGTAGGCTATTATTTTTTTCTGTTCATGTGGAGGATAAATTACTAGATGCTTATCAAGATGCAATTGATTGTTTCCTTCATAAGTACCTTGGATAGCAATATGATATAAGGGATACCCCAATTTTTTATCCGCCTTTATCTTTACTTCTGGTAACACAAAACCTAAATCAAAAGCCACCTTTTCTCTGAGCTGTTGGATGGATTCTAATAAAGAAGCTTCATACTGTTGTAATGAATGGTACAGTTCTTTATTTAGATTTATTTCTATAGGATAAATACGTATCTTTTCATATAAATCTTCTTCTATTTCTTCGCTTTCGTCTTGGGGATTAGTCTTTAGGACAAACCAGGTGATAAGAAGAAACAAACCTAAAATAAACAATACAGGAATAGTGGGGATGCCTTTAAAAAACAGAAGGCTTACTAGTCCGCCGCATACCATAATGAGACTTTTAGGATAAGAGCTGATTTGTTTGGCAACTTCACTTCCTAAATGTGCATCTGTAGCTGCTCTAGTGACTATGATTCCCGTTGCTGTTGAAATAATCAAGGCGGGAATTTGGGTTACTAATCCATCGCCAACAGTTAGTAGGGTATAGGTATGGATGGATTCTGATAGGCTTAATCCTTTTTGCACCAGTCCTATAGCGAAACCACCAATGATATCTACTAGAATAATTAAAATACCGGCGATGGCATCTCCTTTAACAAACTTATTGGCGCCGTCCATAGCCCCATAAAAATTAGCTTCTTTTTCGATTTGTGCGCGTCTGCTTTTGGCTTCGGCTTGCGAGATACTGCCCATATTCAAATCAGCATCAATACTCATTTGCTTACCCGGCATGCTATCAAGAGTAAAACGGGCAGCTACTTCAGCGACACGCTGAGAACCATTGGTTACTACTATAAATTGCACAATAATAAGAATTAAAAACACCACTAATCCCATGACGTAATTGCCGTGAATCACATAATTTCCCATGGCTTGTATTACTTTGCCCGCATTACCATCCGACAAGATAAGGCGGGTAGCAGAAATATTAAGTGCTAAGCGAAAGAGGGTAGAGATGAGCAATAATGCTGGGAACGTTGAAAAACTTAATGGCTTATCGGTATAAAAGGTTAAAAGCAAAATGGTTAAAGCCCAGCTGAAATTGATGATAAGTAACAAATCGAGAAGTGCTGACGGAATGGGAATAAATAGAATGAATAGTATGCCAGTAGCAAAAGCTATCATCACCAATTCACTACGATCACTAAACAAATTTACTTTATTATTCATTGATTATTCCTACGTGCGTAAATTTCTCTAAAAATACTTGCTGCTATAGGAAATAAGTCTTTAGTTATCCAATGATTCAACTCTACAGAGCTGTGCAGAAGACGGGCAAAAATTTTATGCTCAACTATGGGAATACCCTTTTTTTTTGCAATTTCTTTGACTTGAAAGACCATTTCTCCTTGGGCTTTGCAAATGACTTTGGGCGCGGGCATCGTATGACGATCATATTTTAAAGCGATAGCTAAATGGGTCGGATTAGTAATGATAACGTCTGCCGTTTTAACTTGTTTTAATGAGGCTGTTTTTTGTCGTAACTGATTTTGTAATTGCTTTATTTTACTTTTTATTTTGGGATCACCTTCTTTCTGTTTGTATTCGTCTTTAACCTCCTGTTTACTCATACGATTGTCTTTCTTGAATTTGTGTAAGGTATACAATTTGTCTATAAACGCTAAAATGGTCAGGATGATGAGAAGTTGAAAGGTGAGCTTTAATATAAAATGCATCATAAAGACTAGGGTTTGTTGCGGATGAACTAAAAGCAGTTGCAGAATATTAATTAATTGATGTTTAAAAACTAAAAACAATAACACTGAAGCTAATGTTAATTTGATAATACTTTTCACCGCCTCAAACATAGATTTGAGAGAAAACAGTTTTTTAAATCCTTGTACTATATGTAATCGTTTAAAATCAGGAATCAATGGAGTTGTTGACCAAACCAGACCTGTTTGCGCAACGGTACTTAAAATAATGGCTAATCCGCTAGCTAGGGCAAAGGGGAGCCATAAGGTAATTAATTTAGTGAATATCAGCTGAAATAATTGACAGGTGGTGTCAGTACTCAATTGAAGATGAGCTATATTTTCCAGCAAATGTTGCAATAAAGTGCGAATTTCTTTTAGTTGTTTGGGCCATAAAGCGGTAATCATAGAAATCATAACCAATAAGGAGATACAGGTTGTTAATTCAATGCTTTTACTGACCTGTCCTTTTTCTTTAGCCTTTTGTAGTTTATAAGGTGTTGCTTTTTCTGTTTTTTCACTCATGACATCAACTCCTTCCAGGTATGAAAGCAGTATTCGAATACAGTATTAAGCTGCGGGCTAATGTAATTGAGCATGAACATAAATAAGATTAAGCCAAGCAAAATTTTTATTGGTATGATGAGAAAATAGGTATTAATTTGCGACATATTGCGAGTAATGATTGCACCACACAGATCAACAGCTAATAAAGCAACAATTATTGGACTGGCTATCATGACGGCTAAGGTGAATGCGAAACCAAATTGTTTGATAACCGGCGCAAAGCCTGTAAATACAGCAATGGTTCCAGGGGGAATAATCGTAAAAGAAAATACTAATCCCTTAAATAACCAGAGATGTCCGTTCAGATTAAAAAAGAACAACACAGCGAACATAGATAAAAACTGGCTGGAGAACGGTTCTTGATGATGTTCTCCTGGGTTAAAGATAGCTAGTGTATTCAACCCCATCTCATTATCAATGAGCTGGCCAGCAATTTGAAAAATTGCAAATGCAGCATAGATACTGGTCGCAAGAATTAAACCGTTAGACAACTCAGCAATACTGCCGATGAGAATAGTATTGTCATCAAGGAAATGTTGATAGGGTGTGTAATTAACAATCAGCAAGCTGAATGAAAAAACCAGTATAAGTCGGGTAGGAATAGGTAATTGCCGAATCGCTTGAATTGGAGTGAATAATAAAACCGTACCAAGTCGAATTGTTATAAAAAATAAGCTAGTAATCCATGGCAGAGAAAAAGTCATGGTCTTACTGTCCTGGGAATGTTTAACAATATACCTTGGGCAAATTCCATGAGTGAATGCAACATCCATTCACCGCAGAGCATTAACATTAAGACTACGGCTAATATTTTAGGAACAAAACTTAAAGTAGAGTCTTGAATCTGGGTAACTGTTTGTACTATTGAAATGATTAAACCCGTGATAAGAGACACAAATATGATGGGGGCAGCAATAAATAGGGCATGCCAAAGTAATTGTTTACTTAAATAAATTGCTAAATCGTTAGACATCGTACATCTTCCATTAACAGCTAACTTGCGTTCATCCGTTTTGTCTTTAACTAATCAAGACAATGCTTTTCTTTTCCATAGTAAGTGCTAATACAACAAACTAATTTAAAAGCAGCTGCCGAATTAAACCAAATTTAAAAGTCTGAAACAACCCTATGGATTAAAATTTTTTAATTATTAAGAACAAGTTAGGCATTAATAGTAATCTAGACTTTATACAAGTGAGATTTTTTCACAACATGTAGTAATATAACTTCTCAATAAATCTAGGTAGATTGTCATCTCGTAGTAATAGCTTTGCAAATACGAAAATATTAGTTAAAGTTAAGACTATATTTCAATTCAAAGGGAATTCAAATGAAATTGATAGCTCATGTTATTTTTGGTTCTTTATTACTAAGCAACGCGCTTTATGCAGATAATGCACCATCATCTAGTCAACAAATCGAACAGTTAAATACAACGATCCAAGGACAGTTAAAAGCCTTACAAGCGCAGCAGCAACAACAGATCGCTACGTTAAATTCTCAGATACAAACTCAGCTAAAGCAAATGCAGGAAGACTTACAAAACCAGATGCAAACCCTTAACTCTCGAACCCAAGATCAGATGAAAGAGATACAAACCAACTTGCAGCAACAAATTGCTCAAGTACAACAGCAAATAAAACACTGATGATTAAATTTTTTAGAAAAATTAAAAATTACTTGACAGTATTGAGGTAGCTCATTAAACTGCGAAGCTTATTGTTATGGGGTTATAGCTCAGCTGGGAGAGCGCTTGCATGGCATGCAAGAGGTCGGCGGTTCGATCCCGCCTAGCTCCACCACCATCAACATCTTTGCATGTTGATGGGAAAAAAGTTCCAGGTCCCCATCGTCTAGAGGCCTAGGACATTGCCCTTTCACGGCAGTAACGGGGGTTCGAATCCCCCTGGGGACGCCATTAGTTTATGGCTTAATTAGATTTCCCTTTCAGCTTATTCTCACGGCTATTCTCCATTTTTGGGGACACTAATCAAGAACACAAAACCTTAATCCTTAATCTGTAATTTTCAAAGTTTCTAAAGCCATAAGCCTGACGTTGGGTCAATTTCATTTTACGATGAAACCCTTCAGTAATGCCGTTGTTTTTAGTAAACCGCCACATTCTAACTATTTCTCACTGTAAATATAGCGGTAATTCGGCTCTTGTTAAACGCTGCAAGCAATCATTGCCGAGCCATCTGAATCAAAATCATCTTTTCTATTGCTCTCATCAAATTTTTCAGGCTTGCAGGATCTAGAGACATTATTAAATGTTGTGCCAACTTTATTATATTTAGAGACCCTAATTTCTTCAGGAATTGATGCAATAATTGTGGGATCATCGGATACATTTCTATGTGCTAGTAATTGTTCTCGATCATAAATTCTTCTATCAGTAATTCTAGTAGCTCGTGGCATATTAATTTTTATCCAGTTAATTAAAAAAAGGGGCAATGATAACAAAAAATGATGAAGTATTTAATAGGGAAACAAAAAATTATGTTCTTTATTTCATGTAAATAGTTTTATTAGCCATATAAAAATAAATTATTTCCTTAACATTAATTTTTTATATGCTAAATTTAGAGTAAACTTTTTCTAAAACTAGCTAATTTCCAAAAAAGTCTACTGATTAATTACATGGAGTGGCGCACATGAAGCAGGTTGCTTTAGGCTCTCAAGGACTTAACGTGTCGCGTATAGGCCTAGGTTGTATGGGGATGTCTGAGTTCTATAAAGGTGGGACAGAAAAAGAGTCAATCGCCACACTACATAGAGCTATCGAGCGAGGAATCAATTTCTTAGATACGTCAGATATTTATGGTCCTTTTACCAATGAAGTATTGGTTGGAAAATGTATTCGTAATCAAAGAAAACACATTGTTTTAGCAACTAAATTTGGAATTGTACGAGACAATAGCGGTACTTATCTCGGAGTTAATGGACGCCCGGAATATGTTATTAAAGCATGTAATGACTCTCTAAAACGTCTCGGAGTAGAATATATTGACTTATATTATCAACATCGAGTTGATCCAAATATACCAATTGAGGAAACATTAGGTGCTATGGCCGAACTGGTACAACAAGGAAAAGTTCATTATTTAGGCTTATCTGAAGCAAAACCTGAAACCATACGCCGAGCACATCAAATACATCCCATCACGGCATTACAAACAGAGTATTCTTTATGGAGCCGTGAGCCTGAAGATATGCTTTTGCAAACTACGAGAGATCTAGGCATAGGTTTTGTCGCGTATAGCCCTTTAGGGAGAGGCTTTTTAACGGGCGCATTTAAACGGCCTGAAGATATTCCTGCGGATGATTACCGTAGTGCTTCACCTCGTTTTCAAGGAGAGAATTTTTATAAGAATTTAGAAATAGTTAAATTGGTTGAGGAATTGGCTAAAAAGAAACGAGTCACCACTGCTCAATTAGCTCTTGCCTGGGTTCTTGCTCAAGGCGAAGACATAATACCTATTCCCGGAACAAAACGATTAGACAAACTCGAAGAAAACATAACAGCTACTGAAATCAAACTTTCAAGTGATGAGCTGGCAATGCTTGAGCATATTGCTCCTAAAGGGATAGCCACAGGCATGAGATATGCTGATATGAGTAGGATAAATTATTGATTATGGATATGATGTTAATTTAAAAAGTAGCGACTGCCTTACATTAACGTGTGCGTGTGCCCGAAGAAGCCCGTGCCATCGTAGGTTGGATCTAGGCCCAACAAAAAAATATTGAACAGTTACGATCAATGTTGAGCTGAAGATTCAACCTACAATGATATTACAATGTGAACAATTTTACAGTCTTTCAAAAATTGTTCGAGTATTAAATCCAAACAACCGTTCATGCATTCTATAAGCATATTCATCGGTCATATTAGCCAAGTAATCACAAACAACTCTATATGCGGCCGTTTCATTTTCTGCTTGTTTAAATAATTCTCTATTTTTATTATCTAATAAGCTGGCTGGATTGGAGCTAATGGCTTCAAATAATCTTAAGACTACCGTTTGTCCACCATATTCAAAGGTGCGTGCTTCTTGTGAGTCAATAACATTGGTATAAATACATTGCATTAAATAATTTAGAAGAGCATCCGCCTCCTGAATTAAAGCGATGTTATATTTGAGTAAATTATTTTCAAAATTTTCATTAGTTACTATAACTTGGGTTGATGTAATAAAATAATTCACCATTTCACCAATAGCCTGTTTTCTTAAATGCAGTTCTTGGGAAAATAAAAAATCAATAATACGTTCTTGATGTTCTGCTAACGCCGTATTATTGAATAATTGTCGTAATTCTGGTGTATCTAATTGAGATGGATTAATAAGCCTTAAATGAATTGCATCTTCTAAATCATGAACGCCATAGGCTATATCGTCTGCTGTATTCATAATAGAACAGTCAAAATTATGATAAGCTGCCTTGCCGGATTGAGTATCTTGTGGATGTTTTGATAGCGACTGAAAGAGCGTTCTATCATTATCCGAGAAAGGGGCTAATAGCCAATCTATGTCGGGTTGCTCACAATCAAAATAAGATTTCGGAGGAAGCCAGTCATTAACTTTAATGGTTTTATGAATGGATTCATGAATAGGGGGTTGCTTTTTAGCTACTACACTAGAGCGTTTCACTGGATACTTTAAAATGCCAAGCAGAGAACGTCGAGTTAAATCCAAGCCATAAGCGCCATAACTATTTTCTACTTTAGTCAATAATCTTAAGGTTTGTGCATTACCTTCAAAGCCTCCACGGTTACGCATCATATAGTTGAGAGCGACTTCTCCTCCATGACCAAAGGGAGGGTGTCCTATGTCATGTAATAAGCAAATGACACTAATCAGATCATCATTGGGTAATAAGCCGGCTAATAACGTAGGATGATTTTGGTTGGTAATTAGATTATGTACTATGCTTCTGCCTATGGAATCTACTTCTAAAGAGTGGGTCAGGCGAGTGCGATGAAAATCACCTTCATCAGTACCTAGAATTTGAGTTTTCCTTTGTAATCGTCTAAATGCAGGGCAGTGAATAACGCGTGTTCTATCGCGTTCATAAGGATCTCTGTGATCGTGAGCGCCTCTTTGATTCGTTTGACCAGATCGTCTATGTGTCCACATAATTTTCGCCACAACTAACAAAATGAATAATGTAAGCGATTGTTTATTGTGAAACAACATAAGTTTCTAAAGTTTCCTATAATTAATATGAGTTTAATAATTATAAAGGTCATAAAAGAACAACGGATAAATAGATTACTTCGGAAACCTGGGCTCCCAAGTAGTCTATTAG
>DAIAOV010000031.1:0-12493 GCA_027437055.1 Legionella sp.
TCATCGGGGATTTGCCCGCGCTTTGTTCTTGTGGCTCGCCAGTGCCTAAAGGCTTGTTTGACAGTTTCTAGTTTATTGGTGCCATTTATCATTAAGTCGCCTCCTAAAATCATTGAGGCTATAGGCTAAACAACCGCTCTGTCTTTAGTCACGCACGTTTGCCGATGCAGCTAAAGGGGCTATAACCAATAATATAGGTGCGGCTAATAAGGTAAGTCCTATTTTCAATCCTGTAGAATCACGCTCATAGACTAAATTTAGAGTGTGCATTAAATCATTAAAGCTTTCCTTTGGATTGACTAAACTACTAATAATAATACCCGGTAATTTGGCTATACCAATAAGGGCACCTAACACTAGTCCTGCATTTTGTTTTGCTCTTGAAGCATTAGGATCCATATAAATGCCCATTGCATATCCTAATGCCTTGTCTAATGGCTTAGCATTAGTAATCGGGGTAAGAAAATTGGCAAAAGTACCTTCGTCAATTGCAGCTCTTGCCGATTTGACATTTTCTAATACCTGCTGAGGGGTTCCAAAAAATCCTAATGCTCGCTCACTCAATATGGATTGTAATAAAGGATCATGTGCTGCTCCTGCAGACAATACTTCTATAGACGCATTAGAGCAATTATTCGTTTCTAAGCTAAATTTTTTTGTATCTGGAGAAACTACTAATTCTTTCATTTTTTGCAACATAGCTAATGGATGTAGCCCTCTATCACCATTCACAGCTAATGGCAGTGAAACTTGGTGATCGGGAGGTAATCCAATTACCATATAAGCAGAAGCATTCTTAGTATAGAACTCGGAAAACTCTCGAATTTTTATCATGTCGAGCTTTACTTTCTCTATTTCACCTCGAAGTCTTTCTTCGTCAGCTTTTAGTGACTCTATTTTATTTTTTATTTTATCTCGTTGTTGCTCAAGTTTTCCTTTATCTGGTTCTAAAGGGTTTTGATAAAGTTGTTGTTCTATATTTTCTAGCAGCTTTTGATTTTCTTTTACTTGCTTGGACGTACGATTAAGTTGAGAGTTAAGATCATTATAAGTATCTTTAATTTTAGTATTATCCTCCTTTTTATTTGTTTTCTTCTCAATTTCACGTAAGTCTTGTTCTAATTTAGTTTTTTTCTCAAGTACACAATCCGCAAGGTATTTCTTGAGTTTATCTGAATCTTTTATATCTACATCTAGTTCAGAAGTTTTGCTTTCATTAAGTATTTGCTCGATATCCATGTCCAAGTTTTTAAACATTAACACCATAGATGGCGTCAATTTTGTGCTCTTCATTTCCTTAATTTTAGTGTTTAAAAGCTCAACTGTTTCTAATTTAGCCTCAATTTTATTTATCCCATGTTCTCTTGTAATTCTATTTAATTCACTAGCTGGAACATCTCTTTGGTGTATAATTGCGAAGGGGGCATAATCCATTTTTCTTTGCCCTAGTGTACCCTGGTGTATTCTTTGTTCTGGTTTTAATATTTCTTTCAACTCATCATCATATTCAAAGTGCCTACCTTCTCGCTCTGAAACATAATCTTCTTCCGTAGTCTGTAATTTTTCTGGCCACCAACTCCAATCGATATCAAAATAAGTTTGTTTATATGCCGTATCATGAGTGGCTACAACATTACCTGAGGAGTCATATTTGGCAGCACGAGTTACTTGGGTTTTTAATGAGACAGGAATTATTTGTTCTGCTTCTTTAAGATATTCCTCATAGGTTTTATTGTGCCCCTTAGATTTTTTAAATTCGTCATAGGTTTGTTTATAGCAACAGGTTTCTATCCACTCTTTAGTAGTAGTAGTGACAGGTAATTTCATGTTAACAGAGGCATGGCCAACATTCCCTCCAAAAAATTGTCGATCAGTAAAGGCCATCATCCCATTACTCGATCTAGATTCGGTTCCCCATGTTTGTACTGTGATACCAAACATAGAATCTTTTGGCATTATAACTTCATTTTTGGAGTTGGACATTTTTATCCTCTCTTAACAAATCAGGATTTCCTGTTGTTTTAACATAAACCATAATGTTTAATTTTAATTCATTATTATTAAATAATTATTAAGTGCTTTTTGCGTTAAATTCGTTCGTTATTATAAAATTGTATTTATAAACAATAGGTTACTTTATTTTGGCGCGCTACCGACTAAAGGAGAACGCTATTTAATTTTTTAAAAAATTGATAAATGCTGACTTTTGTAATATTTTTAAAAATGAGTTTGTTGGGAGATTATTTACTTAGTGATTATGATTGGTTGTTGAGTGCGTTTTATTCTTTATTCAATCCCTATTTTTCAAGTAGCAAGAAAACCAGTATACTCTATGTCTTTGATATCAATAATTGAATTAATTAATGAAATTGTTACGCGGTGTGCAGCATCTTGCTGAGTTTGATAAGGGTGTAGTGGCCACTATCGGGAATTTTGATGGAGTGCATTTAGGGCATCAGCAGCTTATAAAATCGTTAAAAGACAAAGCGAATCAAATGAATTTGCCTTGTGTGGTGATTATATTTGAACCACAGCCTAGAGAGTATTTCCAACCCGATAAAGCACCTGCCAGACTTTCCAGTTTACGAGAAAAATTAGATATACTAAAGCAATGTCACATTGATTATGTTTATTGTATCAAATTTGACAAAGATTTTGCTCAAACTTGTGCTTCTGACTTTATTCATTTGTACTTATTTTCTGTAATCAATGTGAAGTATCTTCTTGTTGGCAATGATTTTCAATTTGGCAAAAATCGAGAGGGGGATGTCACCTTATTAAGGAATTTGGGAGTAAAACAAGGATGTGAAGTACAAATTTATCAAGATTATTGTATTAAGGATGAAAGAGTAAGCTCTACAAAAATTAGAATAGCGTTACAGCAAAGTAATATGGAATTGGCCGCTGAGTTTTTAGGTAGACCTTATAGTATTTGCGGCCGTGTAATAAGAGGGGATGGGCGAGGTAGGCAATGGGGTATTCCTACTGCAAATCTTAGCCTTCATCGGGTATCCTTACCTCTTCAGGGTGTCTTTGTGGTTGAAGTTCACTTAGGAGTTAAGATAATTCAAGGCGTGGCTAATATAGGCAAGCGCCCTACAATAGACGGTACTAAAAATATTTTGGAAATCCATTTGTTTGAGTTCAATGACTCGATTTATGGTGAATTGTTGCAAGTGTTTTTCTTGCACAAATTGCGTGATGAGGTTAAATTCACATCGGTGGATGCTTTGATCATGCAGATTCATAATGATATTGTGGCGGCAAAAGCATTTTTAAACTCAGAAGTGTAGTACACTGTACTATTGGGTTTTTATGAGCCCGTCAAGACTTAACGATTTCGCAGGTAAACACCTATGGCAGAATATAAAGATACATTAAATCTCCCTAATACTTCATTTCCTATGAAAGCGAGTTTAGCAACACGCGAACCAGAAATGCTCGCTAACTGGCAAGCAAAAGGCGTCTATGAACAGATACGCAAGGCTCGGGCAGGAAGTAAAAAATTTATATTGCATGATGGTCCCCCCTATGCCAATGGTCACTTACACTGTGGGCATGCGTTAAATAAAATCCTTAAGGACATCATTATTAAGTCTAAATCATTCAGTGGTTATGACGCTCCTTTTGTTCCTGGTTGGGATTGCCATGGCTTACCTATAGAGCTTAATGTAGAGAAGAAAATTGGCAAAGCAGGGGCTAAAGTATCGGCAAGAGAGTTTCGCGTCAAATGCCGTGAGTATGCTGCGAGTCAAATTGATATTCAAAGAGAAGAATTTCAGCGTCTAGGGGTTCTAGGGGATTGGTATAATCCTTATGTAACTATGGATTTTAAGTATGAAGCCAATATCGTTCGTGCCTTGGGCTTAATGATTAAGAATGGTCACCTGCAGCAAGGTTTTAAGCCCGTGCATTGGTGTATAGACTGTGGTTCCGCCTTGGCTGAGGCAGAGGTGGATTATGAAGAAAAGACGTCACCTTCTATCGATGTTGCTTTTGCAGCGGTAGATCCTGAAGAGTTTCTCAAGCGTTTTAATGTAGATTTAGAAGTTAAGCCTTTAGCTCTTCCTATCTGGACTACAACTCCCTGGACTTTACCTGCTAATGAGGCAGTATGCTTACATCCTGAAATTGAATACTCCTTAATTGATGCTGGCCAATATTATTTTATATTGGCTACTGATTTAGTTGTGTCTGCTATGGAGCGTTATGAAGTTAGTCATTATAAATCCTATGCTAAAGCGCAGGGAAAAGTCTTTGAACATTTAAAACTAAAACATCCCTTTTATAATCGCCATGTTCCTGTGGTGCTTGGCGAACATGTAACTACTGAATCTGGAACGGGAAATGTTCATACAGCCCCTGCACATGGTCCAGATGATTACATGGTAGGAAAGGCATATAATTTACCTTTAATTAATCCAGTAAAAGCAAACGGTTGCTTTTCTGATGATGTTCTGTTATTTGCGGGGCTTTCAGTTTTAAAAGCGAACGAGCCTGTAATGGAGGTTTTAGCAGAGGGGGGGACATTATTAGCTAAAACAACTATTAGACATAGTTATCCTCATTGTTGGCGACACAAATCTCCCATGATATTCCTTGCCACGCCACAATGGTTCATTTCCATGGAGAAAAATAACCTAAGACAAGCCATTTTATCTGAGATTGATAAAGTGAATTGGGTTCCTGACTGGGGTAAAGCACGTATTAGTGGAATGGTAGAAGGACGGCCTGATTGGTGTATTTCAAGACAAAGAGCTTGGGGTACTCCTATGCCTTTATTTGTGCATAATAAAACGCGAGAGCTTCACCCTAATACCTTAGAGCTTATCGAAAGAGTCGCTTTAATTATTGAACAATCAGGAATAGATGCTTGGTTTGAACTCGATGCGGCTGAGTTGATAGGTGAGGATGCTGCAGAGTATGACAAAATCAACGATACTATGGATGTTTGGCTTGACTCAGGCGTTACTCATTTTTGTGTGTTAAAACAAAATAAAGATTTAGAGTTTCCTGCGGATGTCTATTTTGAAGGTTCCGATCAGCACCGAGGATGGTTCAATTCGTCTTTAACGACTTCTGTGGCTATGAATGGAGTTGCACCCTATAAAACGGTGTTGACTCACGGTTATACTGTAGATGCTGAGGGTAAAAAACTTTCTAAATCTAAAGGCAACTATGTTGCTTTAGATAAACTGATCGCACAGCATGGCGCAGATATATTACGATTATGGGTGGCCTCTACCGATTATCGTCATGAGGTCAGCATTTCTGAGGAAATAATTAAACGTAATGCGGATGCTTATAGAAGAATCCGAAATACAGCTCGCTTTTTATTAGCCAATTTATTTGATTTTGATCCTGAGCGTGATAGCGTTTCAGTAAAGGATATGTTGGAATTGGATAGATGGGCTTTGAAACGTTGCCAGATATTACAAGATGAAATTATTACAGCTTATGAGCAATATCAGTTTCATATAATTTATCAAAAAATTCATAATTTCTGTGGCGTGGACATGGGTAGTTTTTATTTGGATTTGGTGAAGGACAGACAATATACTACTGCCAAAGACAGCAACGCCAGACGCTCTTGTCAAACCGTGATGTATCATATAATCCGTGCATTTACTTTATGGTTAGCTCCCATATTGTCGTTTACCGCAGAAGAAATATGGCAATCAATACCAGGGAATAAAAACAAGTCTATCTTTATCGAGCGTTGGTACGATGCCTGGCCATTAATTGATGCAGTGGATATGGGAAATTGGGCCGAGTTACATTTAATTCGTGATGAAGTGAATAAGGCTTTAGAAGAAACGAGACAACAAGGTGTTATCGGTTCGGCTTTAGCAGCAGAAGTTACTCTTTTCGCGGATTCTAAAGCACTACCCAAATTGACTCGATTGGGAGAGGAGCTACGCTTCTTATTGATGACGTCAGGGGCTGTTGTGCATCCTATGAGTCTTGCTCCTAAAGAATTGCCTGTAACAGAATATGGGGTCTCTATTGCAGTAACAGCAAGTACTTTTGAGAAGTGTGCCCGTTGTTGGCATAGACGCTCAGACGTTGGACAAGATAAAGAACATCCTGAATTATGTCTGCGTTGTGTTGGCAACATTAGTGGTCAGGACGAAGAGAGGCATTTTATATGAAGAAAGGGTATTGGTTTTTATTTAGTTTATTAATAGTAATTGTTGATCAAATAAGTAAATACTGGGTTTCAATTGCATTAACTCCTTATAAACCAATGCCTGTCATCCCTATGTTAAATATTACCCTGGCTTATAATACAGGAGCTGCTTTTAGTTTTTTAAGTGGTGCTGGTGACTGGCATCGTTGGTTTTTTGCGGGATTTAGTCTGGTTGTCAGTCTCATATTAATCATCTGGTTATATCGTACCCCGGATCAAGAGCGTCTTCAATCTACAGGTATCTGTCTTATTTTAGGCGGAGCTGTTGGTAATTTGATTGATCGGGGACTTTATGGATATGTGGTTGATTTTGTTGATGTTTATTATAAAAACCATCACTTTGCCACTTTTAATCTAGCAGACAGTGCTATTTGTATTGGTGCGGCATTTTTAGTTTTAGATTTGTTATTTAAGAAAGAGGGTAGTCATAGCTCAGATCCTCATGCTAAGGGTAACTGTTCACGCTGAATGCAGTGAGCGCCTGATTCAAGATTGCACCCTGAACAGTCAATGGCGTCGTTAAGCTACGTGATCCGAGTCGCGCGCGTCAGCAGCGGATAACCCAGGCCAATATCCGCTTCCTAACGGTCCCGGCTCGGATTGTTCTCGAGGTTATTGAGAAGTCTTAAGTTGACACCATCGCCTGAACAGTTACTGTTAATGTTCCCTGATAGGGATTGAGTACCTTAATGATAAAGTATTAATGGAGTTCGCATGGATAACTCAAATGTGCCATACAAAAAATTATGGCGATCAAGAAAAGAGCGTAAAATAGCAGGAATTTGCGGCGGTTTAGCACAATATTTTAGTGTAGACCCCGTCTGGATCCGATTGATTTTTGTGCTCTTTTTTCTGGCAGGCGGTACGGCTCTTATTGTGTATCTCATTATGTGGTTGATTGTTCCTCTTGAGCCAGAAGAGGAGTAACTGTTCTCGCAATGGCGTCAACTTTAAGAAGTATCACTTCAAAACCGTTCGGGCTGAGGAGCGCGTAGCGCTGTCTCGAAGCATTTACATAGAGCCTTCGAGACGTCGCTGATGCTGCTCCTCAGGCCGAACGGAGGCTTATGACGCCATTGTGTGAATGGTTATGTTATATTTTTAAACCAAAATTGCTGACGATAGGGCGGCGAGTTGCTTCTTATCAGGGTTAAGAATACTAACCGCAGCAACTGCTGGTAAGTTAAGGAAATGCTCTGCTTCTTCCCATTCAATTTCAGCAGGGAATAAGCTAAGGCTAGGTAAGCATTTATTCAATAAGCTACAAAAGGTCAAATCTGCTGGGAAGGGACGCACCTTTTCATATCCTAAACTCATAGCACTCATGGCTTCAGATATAGTAGCAACCCCGGGTATGTAATTCATAGAATAAACATTAGCTGTTTGAGCTATTGCAGGAAGAAATCCAGGGCTTGATGCAAAATGAACATTAGCTTTATAGCAATTTTCTAATTGTTGGGTATCTATAATACTGCCTGCACCTATTTTAACAGAAGGGTACTGCTTTATGATTTGAGATAGTAGTTTTTGCTCGGTTGTGTTAATTTCAATCAATGAAAAACCTGCTTCAATCACTTGCTCTAGACGTTGAAATAAAAAGTTATCAACATCAAGTGTTACAATGATTGATTGATTGCCTAAAAACTTATCTATGCTCATGGTGTAATTCCGTGATTGCCGCAATAACTTTCAATGTTAGAAGAGTTACCTTAAGATCGCAAGTATATTGACGACAAAAGGGGGAAAATCTTATTTTTAGGATTTTACAGTACTTTTATATGATGTAACCACTAGGTAATGGTGTTAATTTAAGGACGTAATTTGATAGAGGTTGGGCAAAACGCCCCAACCTACTTATTAGCTACCTGGTATTTTAAATGGATTTATAGAAAAGGGGGTCGGTGCGGTACTTTTCTCCGGCTCTTTAGCCAGTTCTCGTGGGTTTTTAATATTAGTCACTGAATGTTTTGTTGCACTCACACCAAAGCGTTCTAAATTTTGCAGTAAAGACTGCATGGTTAGAGGCGGTATAGGTGCATTACGCGGCAAATTCTTTATCTGAGATTCTACATATTGTCGCGCTGGACCCGCTTGATTACCTGGAGCCTGACCAGCAAGATTTAAGAGTTGTTCAGGTGTCATTTTCAGTTGCGGCATCTGCTTAAACATCTCTAATTTTTCTTTATAAGTTTGGGCTGTAGATGTTTTTGTTGGTTTGGGGGCAGAAGGGCCTCCTGTAACCGTAGGTGTTGGCACAGGTCTTGGTGTTGGCGTTGTTGTATTAAGCGCGTTAACATCATTATCCAGCTGTTGTAGCATCACCTTGCTTTGTGCTAGAGAGGACTCAATTACATTTTTTTGATTATTAGCTAATTGCCTTTCTTTTTCATTCGTTTGAATTTTTCCCTTAACATCATTCACTCGTTCTTGATGAAAATCAGTTTCCAATCCTTTATTATGAAGAACAAGATGCTTCACCACCATTAACTCTGGTTTCTTGTGTTCAAATCGTTTATGCGCTTCATTTTTTGCATCTTCGTTATCTTTAATAGAGTCCCAGGTTTGACCAGGTTTCAAATGATAGCATTTATTATTTTCATCCTTGTGAACTCTTTCTCGTCTCAGTTCAGGTGCTATTGCTTTTAGCGATTCATCTTGTGTATGCAGGTGGGTATCAAGAACGTAGTGTGCCTCTTCGAATGTTTTGGCTTCTGATCCATCTGCTTTTACGTAATATTTCTTTCCGTCCTTTACAGCCAACCTATCATGCTGAGTTGCCAACTGCAATCCTAATGCAGTATGTATTTTCATCATGATGGCTGCATCTTCATCTTGATTATTCTTAATTAAATCTTCTACATGGAGCAGATACTCATCCATTTTTTGTCTAATCTTTTCTATATGTTGTTCAATTTCTTTGTCTGATACCTTAGGATCTAACTTCGAGCTGTCCGCTAAAAATTTGTGAAAATCAGCCAATTGTGCCTCAAATACGTTATATTTGAAGTTAATAAGTTCACCTTCAGCATTTAATTTATTTAACTGCTTGTCCAGTTCACCACGCTCCGCACCAAGTTTTTCTTGTCTCTCTTGGTTTTTTGCCAATGCTCGTTGGTAGTCATCCATTGCTTGCAATAGGCCAGCTCTTTGTGCCGTAGTAGGTGTGCTTGATGTTGTAGGTGTTGATGTTTTACCACTGTTCTTTATTGCTTTTGCATTTTGTGCTAGAACAATCTCTTCTTGCTTATCGTGCGCGTGCGCTTTTTTATCAAGGTACCATAAGAAAAGTGCTGCTCGGATACGATGCATCATCAGTTGTCGTTCTCGAAGTTCCAATTGACGATAGTCGTCAAGAGATTTTTCTACCGACATTTGTGTCCCTATTTTAGCCATGAGGCTATCGCCCGCTGGGGAGCGAAGAAAAGTGACTATATCTTTGGGGCTTTTAATGCCAAAACGACTAATAGTGGCTGTCGGTGTCAGATCATCTTTAGTTGGTACTGCTCCTACTTTTGTTGATGATTGTCCTACCTTAACTGCATTATCAAGGTTTTTATAAATCAGATCAGCCCATTTTTCTATAGCAGGATTTGCTGTGATGTCTTTGGGATTTTGTGGTTTTCCAGGGGCAGCTATCTGAGGGCTAGTGTCTTTAATATTTTTTGAAGAAACTTGCATATTAGTTGAAGAAACTTGAACATCTTTTGAATGAACTTGTGCTTTAGAAGCTTTAGATGTTTCAGTATGTAAATCTCTTTTTGCCATAAGTATGATCCTTTTAACCACAGTTAACCTAATTATACACAATATTGATCAAATAAACATCAGTTGGCATGATTTTTATTAGTTTAACATCCTTTTTTTAGTTTCTTTTTTGAGTATTTCTATAGTATCTCACAAAAATCTTTCATTGTACGAATGTAATTGAGTCATTTGTATCATTTTGTCACTTTTGCATTTGTTTGGAGTGGGTTTTATGATTGGCCTTCTTCTGAAGGCGTTCCCTGCTTTTTAAATAGCTTTTCATAGTAAAGAACCGGAGCCGGAACATCAGTAGCTTGAGTAAAATTATGGTTTTCTTCTTCAAGTAATTGATGTATTAAGCAATGGCTTTCTGAATGAGGAATTAGTTCAAAACGCTTCGGTTCTTGAGTGAAATACTCCAACTCATCCTGAGCAGAATGTAAGTGAATGTCTTCTTTATGAAATGCCCAGTGATATAAATTGCTACGAATAATTTCTATAAAAGACAATAGATATTGTTTTGCTATTCCGGCTAAATTATCCAACCAGTCACAGACTAAAGTCAGACCTGTGGCACTAGTGGAGAACAAAAAACCTATTGAATTATCCCAAACATTTCCTCCTGCATAGAGGAGGTTTCCTAGTCCATAAGCAATAATACGACTTATTGGATTGATGATTGATAAACTAAGACGAACAGTTAGTGAGAATAAATCAATTAATGGGAGAATGATAACATTTTTGATTAACTGCAGAGGAGGGATGACAATGAGACGGATACTATTAATAATTACATTCAGAAATATATTATCGGAAAAATGTCCTAATGGTGAAGTAAAGCCGTATATTCGAGAGAATCCAAAATCGCTAATATAATTGTTGAAGGACGGCCTTTCTGCAAAACTGATAAAAAATTGACCTATTGACTTAATACTGCCAAGGGTGGATAGAACTTTTCGGAAAAAATTAGTAATTCCTCGAAATGGAGTGTGGATTAAAAGTGAGCTAGCCTCTAATAGGGGAATGGTTAGGATGGCTAGAATCAAATCCAGAGTAGCAGCAAAAAACTGTTTTCCTAGGCGCTTAGCCAACGAAAAGCTTTTTTCCCAACCACGTATAAAACCCTCTTCAAATCCGTAATAATACCCTTCAAAAAAGGGGGCAACTACTAATTTAGCCACATTGATAACATTCCTTAACAGCCATTTACAGGTACCTAGTAGCCAATCTTCTCCAGGATGTATGATAGTATCATACAGTGCGGCACCACTTTTTCCTCCTAAAGCCGCATAGGTAGTATAAGGAAAGTCGCCCATTTCTTGTTGCAATGAGGGGATGGCCTTAGTAATACCATATCCTAGGCTGAGTGCTAGCGCGGCAATAATAGCGACCTCAGCAGGTTCTTCTTTGAGAACATTGATTGCGCTAATAAAAAACTTATCCAGATTGCCGCTGGCAACAGAGGCTTGCCAGTAAGTAGCTGAGGCTGAGATCGCTTCAGCTCTTGTGCCATGGCTCAACCAATGTGCTAATCGTTGAGTGGGTTCTATTCCCGCAATTAAACCACTCAGATGAAGCTTGGTTAAAATTTCTGCTAATTTATCCGGTGCAATAATAGCTCCGGCACCATAAACATAGGCAGCCATGGCTAAAGTGCCTACTATAGGATCTCGCTCTCCAGTATCAATAAACAATGAGGCTACATGGCGAATAACTCCTAAGAAGCGATGAAATGGATTGTCATAAGCATGGGGACTTGGAGGATGATTGGCTTTGGCAATCACATAGGGGCTATTATTAATTTGTTCTTTAATGAATTCTTCAAGAGTTTGGCCATTGGTTAATAACCCATTATTTTCTAGTGCTTCATGTAAAGAATGCCGTATTTCTTTCTGTGTGCTTGTGAATTGGTTAACATCATGATGAGGTGTATTTGGGGTATGGGTTGCATGGAGATGAGTAAAGAACTCTTCTTGCAAATCATGAGTTATAAAATGACTTAGGCGGTTAAAGAGCTTATTAAAAAAGGTAGGAATACGCGAAATAAAAGCATTCACTTTTAAGCTTAGACGTTCGGGCCAATAAAGATGCTTTTTACTGATTTGACTCAGTATATATAAGTCTTGGCCAGTAGGGAGAGGGTAAAATTTATTTTCTTTAATAAAATAATTAATGGGTACTAGTTTATCTTGTTGTCGTAAGAGGATTTGCTGTGTTTCTGCCAGTATTACCCAATTATCATTAGGTAATGGCGCTAATATATATTGCGCTTCTTTAAGGGTTCTTGCTCGTTTTGCCTCTAAAGTAGTTCCAGTCAGATTATAAATAAGTTCATTTAAGCTGTCGTAACCCTTTTGTGTTAGTCCCTGTAACTTGTAATAAGGGGTTATTTTAGTGATGGATATACCATGAGAGGGATAGGATATTTCTGTTTTGTGCTCGGGTTTGGTACTAAATGATAGGTATTCTATCCAATCTTGAGTATCACTCCATAATTTTCGAAAAAATGATTCAAGTTTGGCTAATCTATTGGCAGGAATATTATTTAGAGTCGGTGCG